>JBATYU010000719.1:0-1604 GCA_049674245.1 Bradyrhizobium sp.
TCAGGGATGGCGGACCTTTCTGCGAAACCACGCTCCGGACATTGCCGCCATGGATCTGTTCGTGGTCCCGACCATTGGCTTCGAACTGCTGTATGGCTTCGTAATTGTACGGATTGATCGCAGAGACATCGTCTGGATCAACGTCACAACCAACCCGACGGCGGAGTGGATCGCACGCCAGATCACTGAGGCTTTTCCTTGGGACGGTGCTCCGGGTTACATGATCCGTGATCACGATCGGATCTATGGCGCCGTCGTCACACGCCGATTGCAAGCCATCGGCATTCGGGACAATCGATTGCACCGGCCTCGCCTTGGCAGAATTGCCGAACGGCTGATTGGATCGATCCGGCGCGAGTGTCTGGACCACATCCTTGTCTTGGGCGAGGTCCATCTGCGCCGGATTCTGAATTCCTATGCCGATTATTACAATGGCATCAGAACGCATCGGTCGTTGCACAAGGATGCGCCGGTCTTTCGCGCGGTTCAGCTGACTGGAATCGTTCGTTCACGCCCGATCCTCGGCGGCCTTCATCACCACTACGTCCGGGGTTGAGTTTGCGGTACACACAAGGGACGCTCTCGCCGTCATCCGCGCGGAACGCAGACGGAAAAATACTATGGCAATTCGGGTGGCCCGGTGACACCGTTCAATCCGCCGACTAATCGGGAGATGTTTGCAATGCAGCTTGCCCCGCTCACATTCAAATCCATCAGGGCGAGAGCGGTCGTGCTCAAGCTGAGGCGTCCTGTTGTCGCGCGGATCGCCGCCATCACGGACTGGCCGCTGATCCTAATCGACCTCATCACGGAAGAAGGCATCGTCGGGCGCAGCTATCTTGAGCCCTACACAATCAAGACGATGCACTATTTGATCCCGGCACTGCAAGATTTCGGCGCGATGCTCAAGGGGCAACGTGTCGCGCCGGTCGAGCTCTACGATCTCGCACGCAAGTCGCTGCACTTCGTAGGCTATCAAGGGCTTTCCATGATCGCGGCGTCCGGACTGGATATGGCGGCTTGGGATGCCTTGGCAAAGGCGCGCGGCGTGCCGCTATGTGTTTTGCTGGGCGGTTCGGTAGGGCCAGTGAAAGCATACAACAGTAACGGGTTGTGGCTTCAGGCGCCGGAGGTTGTGGCGGCGGACGCGACCGCGTTGCGTGACGAAGGAGGCTTCACTGCGCTGAAGTTGCGGCTTGGCCGCGATCGAGCGAGCGATGATCTGGCCGCCATTCATGCCATCAGGGCCGCCGTTGGTGATGACGTGGAACTGATGGCAGATTTCAACCAAGGCTTACATCTTGGAGAAGCCCTGCAGCGGTGTCACATGATTGATGATGAGGGTCTGGCGTGGATCGAGGAGCCGATCGTTTATGACAATCTCGATGGTTATGTGCGGTTGACCGCCGAGCTAAAGACCCCGATCCAGATAGGTGAGAATTTCTATGGCCCCCGCGATCTACACACCGCGTTGCAGAGAAAGGCGTGCGACCTTGTCATGCCGGATTTTATGCGCATTGGCGGCGTGACCGGTTGGCTAAGGGCATCGGCTATTGCGGGAGCGGCGGGCATACCGATGTCGACACATCTTTATCCGGAGGTGG
>JBATYU010000720.1:0-3055 GCA_049674245.1 Bradyrhizobium sp.
CGTCATTCGTATCAACGCGCGGCCGCCGGCGCTGCGATCGACCGCGATCATGTCCGCCTTGAGCAGAAACAGGCCGAATACCGGGATCCACAGCAGCTCACGCTTGACGATGAACAGCGGCCGCTCGAAGAATTGCAGCAGCGCAAAAGTCTCCCACATCGACTGATGTTTCGAGGCGACGATCAGCGGACCCTTCGGAATTTTTTCGGCGCCGTGGAATTCCACCTTGATGTTGCAGATCACGCGCATCAAAAAGATGCTGCTACGCGCCCACCACCGGGCCACCGTCAACAGCGCCGGGAGCGGCATCGCCAAGGTGGGGAGGGCTATGATGATCAGGGTCACAAGCACGAGGTAGAACAGCACGTTGAAGACGAGCGAGCGCAGAAAAACCAAAACCATCGAAGACCCGATCAGTTAGCCTCTGCCGTGGCCGGGCGATGCGGCGGCAATGAAGCGGTGGGCTGCTCCGGCGATTCGGACGTCAGGTCGAGACCGAGATCGGCCAGACGCACCCGCACCTCGGCGGCGACATATTTCACGTACTCCGACAGCACCAGCCGCCATGTCGCACCATTCGTCCACCATGGTTCGTCGCGCCATTTGTCGCCGACCACCGCGAACGGAATAAGTATGATATCCGGCATTGCGTGTGACAGTTCGACCGTTGCCCGCGGCATATGGTAATTCGATGTCACCACGATCAGCGATTTGAAGCCGCGCTCGTGCACCCAGCGCCGCGTCTCGGCGGCATTGCTACGGGTGTTGACGGCGGAGCGGTCGAGATCGACGCAGCACGCCAACCATGAATGGCTATCCGGCAGCGAACGCGAGATATCGCTGGCGTCGTTGGTCGGGCGCACCCCGGAAATCAGCAGCCGCTTGCCGTAGCCGGCCGCCAGCAATTCCATGGCGTCGGATACCCGCGACGAGCCGCCGGTCAAGACCACAATGCCGTCGGCTCGACGGTCAGGCTTGGTTTCGCTACCGCGCAACTGCGATAAAAATCCGACAAAGCCGATCGCAGCCGCAATCAAGACAATTGCCAGCACCACAGCGACGGTCGCGCGTAGCCGGCCCCATGGCGCACGCGAAGACGCATTCGGCGAACGATCGTCGGCCTGCGGACTCATGCGATTGTCTATAACACTCCCCCTCTCAATTTTAGAGGGTTTTCAGGCGGAGTGACATCTGGTTTGGCGCCGCATTCGCGCAAAACGGGCGCTCCTCAATCGATGTCATCGAGTGTGGCAAACAGCGTTCGCCGCGACGCCCAGGCGGTGATTGCCGCGATCAGTACCGCCTGCACGGCGAGCGTCAGATAACCCGAAGCGCGCAGCGAAAACGTCCCCAGCAATGCCGCGAACTGGTCGCCGACCGGTGTGCCGGAAAACCAGCCGGCGATCGATTCGGAGAAGCCGAAACCGAGCATCGCCGCGCCGCCGCCGATCACGCCACCCTCGAGGCCCAGCCGCAGGAAATGCCGGAAAAACCGGTTGGCGATATAGCGGTCGCCGGCGCCGACGAAATGCAGGACTTCGACGATCGGGCGGTTGGCCGCCATCGCGCCGCGCGTCGCGAAAGACACTGAAATGATGGTGGCGATGATGACGAGGGCGAGAATGCCGATGCCGGCAAGCACGGTCGCCCCGGTCATCGACCGCATCCGTTCGATCCAGGCGCGGTGATCGTCGACGCTCGCGGTCGGCGCCGCCTGTGTCACCCTTGAGCGCAACCCCGCCAGATCGAGCGTGGCGCCCGGCTGGGCTCGCGCGACGATCACCCGCGGCACCGGCAACTCGTCGAGCGACAGACCGCTGCCAAGCCACGGCTCCAGCAGTTTGGCCGATTCGTCCTTGGTGAAGGGCCTCACTTCGACGATTCCCGGCTGCGCGCGCATCGCCTCCGTCGCCGCCGCGACGTCGCGCTCGATGTCGCGCCCTCCTTGAGGGCGCACCTGAATGGTGATTTCGCTGCCGACCTCCGACTGCCACTCCGCCGCGGACGCGCCGACCAGCAGCACGGTGCCGGTCGTGATCGATGCCAGGAAGGTCATGATGGCGACGACCGCGACCAGCGCGCGGCCAGCGATCGAGGCCCGCGGCACGATCGGCGACAGATTACGCGCGTGCGCCGGCAGCTGCGGACGCTCATGTCCGAGATCCATCAATGGGCGCTGTTCGTCGGTCCTACTCATAGATGTGCAAGCGTCCCTGATGCAGCACTAGCCGCCGCGCATCGTATTGGTCCATCAGCGTGATGTCGTGGGTCGCGATGATCACCGCGGTGCCGGACTTGTTCAGCTCGATGAACAGCCGCAACAGGCGCCGGCCCAGCGTCGGATCGACGTTACCGGTCGGCTCGTCCGCCAGCAACAATTGCGGGCGCGAGATCACCGCGCGCGCGATCGCCGCGCGCTGCTTCTCGCCGCCGGACAGGATCGGTGGCAACGCATCCATCCGTTCGCCCAGCCCGACCCATTTCAGGAGATCGATGACCTCCTTGCGATAGCTCGATTCGTCCCGGCCCATCACGCGGAATGGCAGCGCCACGTTTTCATAAGTGGTCATGTGGTCGAGCAGCCGAAAATCCTGCAGCACGATGCCGATCCGCTTGCGCAAATCGGCGATCTCGTCCTTGCCGAGCAGTGAAATGTCCTGCCCGAACAGATTGACGAGGCCCCGCGTCGGCCGCAGCGACAGGAACAGCAATTTCAAGAGCGAGGTCTTGCCGGCGCCCGACGGCCCGGTGAGGAACTGAAAGGAGTGGGCCGGGACCCGGAAAGAGAGGTCGCGCAGAATCTCCGGGCCGAGCCCGTAGCGCAATCCGACATTTTCGAACCGAACCAAGCTCAGCTCCGTGCGAGGTGTGGCGCGGCCGGAACCCCAAAACCGGCCGCGAGGGGCCCGCAACAAACCGGATTTGCGACCGCTATGGTTTCCGATTCGTTAACGGTCGGCTTGTAGCATCCTAACGCCCCGTTTCCGATTGGCAGCCTCATTGTGGAGACCGGCTCCATGCACATCGTTTGTCCCCATTGTACAACCTCCTATGC
>JBATYU010000721.1:0-2027 GCA_049674245.1 Bradyrhizobium sp.
GGCCCCAAAGGCGAGAAGCGCCCCGCCGACGTGATCGGCGCCGCCGTCATGATCGCCAAGATCGCGACTGGCGAGATCGAGGCGCGGTGTCGCGAAAATCGGTAACACGGCGACGGCCAGAATTGGCGCGTGGCGAGTGCGAGGCGTCGGCCGTACTTTGCCGCGCCGCTGTCGATCTGCGCGACGCTGCCCTGGTCGCGCGGGCTTCAGGGCTATCGCAAATCGGCAGCATGGCCGAGATCGACGCCGAGGGAATCCTCTTGGCCCGGGCGTAACCCGAGCATTGAGGTGCGGACCTATTTCTTGAACACGTATTCGCCGACCGTGTTGCCCTTGGTGTCGCGCACAGGCGACGAGAGGTAACTGGTCGAGGCATCCATGCTACCCTCGACATCATCGGCGATGCCGCGCAGGATGACGGCGATCTCGATGCCCGTTTCATCACCGAACGCTGCGCTACCCGTGTCGATCTTGACGGTGAAGGTTGCCATCCGTCTGAACTCCAGAATACGAGCCGCGCGGCTATTTCTTCGGCTTAGGTTTGGCGTCAGCCAACCGGGGCGGCATCGGTCAGCCCTTCGGCTTCTTCTTCGGCTTATCGCCCGCGTCCGCCGCGTCGAGCCCCTGATCGACAAATTTCCGGATCACTTCGGACCGCGTCGGGGACAGCCCAGGTTGTCGCTTCCGGTATTCGTCGATCCGGGCCAGCCACGCCTCCTCTGCGATGAGGTTGATCTTCCTGCTTTTTCCGTCGCCAAGCTTTGGGGGCACTGCGGTGCGGTTCCTCGGAATCATTTCAGCTCTCATTTTTTTAGCATCCTTAGGGGTTGCCTAACCATCGGGTTCCTTATACCCCTCATAGGTGCGACCCGTCCACCCCGTCAGGGAGCAACGCCGATGACCAGGGCAGAGCGCAAGCGGCGCGCGGTGATCGGTGCCATCGCGCTTTTGGAGTGGAGAGATCGCATGGCCAGAGAGAATGCCGACCGCGAGAATGCCGAGCGCGAGATGATGGCGCGGTACGAACTCACGCTTGAGGAAATGCGGCGCGCTGTTTCCGAACCTCACCCGCTTGCAAGCCCGACTCCCTGCAAGCTGATCATGGCTATGGTTCACAGCAACGGCGCTGCTGGCGCTCTGTCGTGATATGCGCGCGTTTTTCAAGCTGCGCGAAAATGCCGATGAAAAGAAATCGCCATTTGGCGCGGATAATTGGCGCGCGCTTTCCGGGCTGCGAAATTTTGTTACAATGAAGCAAGCCGATGTCACGGATCAACCGCAGCATCCATTCACCCAGGGAGAGGCAGCATGTCAGCGAAAACGAAAACGAAAAAGTGGCTCATCGACATCGACGAGGTCGACGAGGCGATTGACGAGACGATGGAGAAAATTCTCAAGCGCGACGGCAGGCGGATTTACAAGGAAGCGTCGAGCGATCTTCTCACCTTTTACACCAACACCATTGTTCACATGGACGGCGGACCGGAGCGGCTGATCGGCATGTTGCGTCAGCTATTGGAGACGCACGAACGGGCCGACAAGCGGCCAGCCGCCGTTGGGCGTGACCGGGCCGACAGCAGGTCCGCCTCGCACTGAGGGCGCGAACCTCTTCCATGGCGGAAGAGGTGATGACGAAGCGTCCCACGCCCCGGACCGAAAATGGACCGGGGTTTTTTTCATGTTAGCGCGCCAACCCTCGCAGCCGCCCGGGCGAGCACGCGTTCCCAAGGTCCGCTGCGGTAGGAGATCACGACCGCGTCGGCGTCGCTCCAGATCACGTTGAGCACCTTGGTCGACCTGTCATCGCGCATCCAGATGTCGAGACCGCTTGGCCGATCTCCGACCCGCGGCCTGAATTCGATCACGAGAAAATCGTCGCGATAACTCAACGTCTGATGCGCGTGCATGACCTGCATCGCGAGATCGCGCAATCGGATCGCGTGTGCGTCCCGATCTCGGCTTGGTCGTCCTCGATGCGTTGAGATCAACATCATCGCGTTGTAAAACCGGGCCGCGTTGCGATCAAG
>JBATYU010000722.1:0-1962 GCA_049674245.1 Bradyrhizobium sp.
GGCGGAGGTGCCTTCCTTCTTGTCTTCCGTTGCCGCGCAGATGCCGAAATAGGACGCTTCGAGCGCAAACCCCTCGGCCTGGCTGGTGTCCATCCCCTTGTTGGCCGCTTCCAGCGAGAACTTTACGGCGATCGGCGCGTTGGCCATGATCTGCTTCAGAATCGTCTCGGCGCGAGCGATGAGATTGGCCGCGGGGACAACTTCGTTGACGAGGCCGATGCGATAGGCTTCCTGGGCAGAGATCGTTTCGCCGGTGAGGATCAGCTGCAACGCACGACCCTTGCCCACCAGGCGCGGCAAACGCTGCGTTCCGCCACCGCCGGGCAGCAGGCCCAGCTTCACTTCGGGCTGTCCAAATTTGGAGTGCTCCGCTGCGATCCTCATCGTGCAAGCCATCGCCGTCTCGCAGCCGCCGCCAAGGGCAAAGCCGTTGATTGCCGCGATCACGGGCTTGCCGAGGTTTTCGATGAGGTCCAGCACGCCCTGCCCGAACCGGCTGGACTCCTCCGCATCGTAGGCGTCGACATGCGCGAGTTCACTGATGTCGGCGCCGGCGATGAACGCCTTGTCGCCCGCGCCGGTGAGGATCACGCCGTGCACGGAAGCGTCGGCCTTTGCATCCTCGAATGCGGTCCGCAAATCGGTCCAGGTCGCCGTATTCAGCGCGTTGAGCACCTTGGGCCGATTGACCGTCACGTAGGCGATCGAGCCCTTTTTCTCGTACTGGACGTTCGCAAGCGCCAACGTCGCCCTGGGCAAAGGGCTGGGTACTGTTGCAGGCGAAGAGGTGAACGGTGCAGCTTGCGAAGCCATAATCGTGTCTCCTTGATGGGGGGCGGCCGGCCTCCGAGCGCCGGCCGCTGGGACGTCAAATGAAGGCGCCGTGGCCGGTGATGGCCTTGCCGACGATCAGATTCTGCATCTGATAGGTGCCTTCGTAGGAGTACAGCGCCTCGGCATCGGCGAAGAAGCGCGCGACGTTGTAGTCGGCGACGATGCCGTTGCCGCCCAGAACCTCGCGGCCCCACGAAACCGTCTCGCGCGATTTCGACGTGCAGAACGCTTTCGCGAGCGCAGCATGATGGTCGTCAAGCTTGCCTTCGTCGTCGAGCTGCGCCAAGCGGAGCATCAGGCACTGGCACGCGGTCAGATTGGCAAGCATCTTGGCGAGCAGATCCTGAATCATCTGGAACGAGGCGATCGGCTTGCCGAATTGCAGTCGCTCCTGGGCGTATTTGAGGGTTGCTTCGAATGCGCCCATCTGGATGCCGGTTGACGCCCAACCCACCATGTATCGCGTCATCCGCAGCACGCGCGCGGTATCGCGGAACGAATTGCCGCCCTGCAGGCGGTTCGCTTCAGACACTCGCATGTCCTTCATCGTGATCTGGCCGTTCTGGACCACCTTGAGCGCGATCTTGTGCTCGATCTTCTCGACGCTGAAGCCGGGCGTCGACTTGTTCTCGACGATGAATCCCTTGACCTGGTTGTCGGCAAGATCGCGCGCCCAGATGATGGACAGGTCGCACCATGGCGCATTACCGATCCAGCGCTTCTGTCCATTGAGAATCCAGATATCGCCTTCGCGTTTGGCCGTCGTGGTCATACCGCCGCTCGTTCCCGAACCGACCAGCGGCTCGGTGAGGCCGAAGCAGCCGATCTTTTCCCCGCGGGCCATTTGCGGCAGCCATTTCTGCTTCTGCTCCTCGGATCCATCGAGATAGCTCGAGCCCATCGCGAGGCCACTGTGCACGCCGAAGAACGTGCAGAACGACGCGTCGACGCGCGCCATCTCCATCGCGACGAAGCCGAACAGCTTCTGGCTGCCGCCCGGGCAGCCGTAACCCTCAAAGCCGAGCCCGCAGATGCCGAGCTCCTTGAACGAAGGCAGCAGTTCGAACGGAAACGCATCATCGGACCAGTACTTGTTGATGATCGGCTGGACCTTGGTCTCCATGTATG
>JBATYU010000723.1:0-6726 GCA_049674245.1 Bradyrhizobium sp.
TCGTGGCGCTTGCCGCCGTGCGCGCCACAAGCGAGGCGATGGTCGCGCGCGGCCGCGACAGATTGCCCTCGATCCTCGGTACGCCTGCGCCCGGCGAAATCGCCGATGGCGAGGCCTTTGACGGCAACACGGAAGTCGCGACTTTCCCGGGCGACCTGCCGGCCGACGCGGAAGAGCTGTTCAAGGGCGACGGCGCCTTTCGCGGCCTCGCCAGCGCTGCGGCCGAAAAAACCGACTTCCGCTTCCTTCGCTTTCGCCCGCCGCTCGTCGAAACTGACGGCCGAGAGGAGCCCAGCCTGCCTCACATCCGCCTTGACCGGGCGCTGCAGTTCCTGATCGGAGACAAACTGCAATGAGCGAGAAAACGCCGCATCGGCGCCCAGTGACCTTCAGGCTGGATGATCCCGGCGTGGTCGTGATGGACGCCACAGATCCCAGCCGTCCCGCCCGCGGCGCAGTCCGCATCACGCCGGAAGCCGACCCGGCGTTGCTGCCGGTAGCGGTCGATACGCCGCCGGTCGCGACGCGGCGCGGTCTTGGCTGGGGCACGCTGTTCTGGGCCGCGACCGCAGGCCTGGTGCTGCTCGGCCTCGGGCTCGGCGTCGTCAATCTGATCGAAGAGTTGTTTGCGCGCAGCGAAAGTTTAGGCTTGCTCGGGCTCGTCTTTGCGGCCGCCGCCGCGTTTGCCTTGATCGTCGTGATCGCGCGCGAGGCGATGGGGCTGGCGCGGTTAGCTGCGATCGAGAAACTGCATCTGCGCGCCGCCAGCGTGCTGATCAGCGACGATCGCGCCGCAAGCAGGACGATCGTCGACGATCTCCTCAAGCTCGCGCACCAGAACCCGCAATTGGCACGCGCCCGCGCCACGCTTAAGGGCCACGCCGACGACATCATCGATGGCGCCGACATGATCAAGCTCGCCGAGCGCGAGCTGATGACGCCGCTCGACCAGGAAGCGCGACGGCTGGTTTCGTCAGCGGCCCAGCGCGTCTCGGTGGTCACCGCCGTGAGCCCGCGCGCCATGATCGATGTGCTCTTTGTGTTTGTCGCCTCGCTGCGGCTGATCCGGCAATTGGCGCGGCTCTACGGCGGACGGCCCGGCGCGCTCGGCATGATCGCCCTGATGCGCCATGTGATCGCGCATCTTGCGATTACCGGCGGCATGGCGGCGAGCGACAGCCTGGTGCAGCAGGTGCTCGGCCACGGCATCGCGGCAAAACTGTCGCAGCGGCTCGGCGAAGGCATTCTGAATGGCCTGTTGACCGCGCGGCTTGGGTTAGCTGCGATCGACGTGACGCGTCCGCTGCCGTTCACCGCGCTGCCGCGACCGGCACTCGCCGACCTCGCCAAGGACCTCTTGCGCAAGCGCGAGGACGAAGGCGAGGAATAAGGGGAGTCAGGCCGCCGCGCGGATGTCGCCGGCCAGCACGCGCCAGCGAAACAGCGGCGAGTCCAGAGGCGGCGCAAGCTCCGGGGTCCAGCCGGTCAGCTTTTCCAGCGCGTAAGTATCCATCACGATGCCGCGCCAGCTTCGATCCACCCGTTCCAGCGGCTCCCGCTTGGCCGCCGTGGCTGACCAGATCGCGCTCAACTGATCCGGCTCGCGCGCGACATAAAGCCCGGTATGACCTGCGATCTCGTTGACGCCGGGATCGCGAAAATCCTGAAACCTGCCGCGCTCGTTGATCTGGACCACCGGCACGCGGCCGTTGAAATACCAACGCAGCATCGCATAGGTGCGGTAGTCCGTGGTCGCGATAAAGGTCGCGCCGGTCTCTTGCAATTCAGCCTGCGCCCGTTCGACCAGGCGTTCATAGCCCGCCTCGCCGCCGACCGGGTCGGTCCGGCCGATCAAATTCCAGGGTGCCGCGACATAATAGAGGAACACGATGACGACAAAGGCGATGCCAAAGACAACCGCCGCTTTCGCCCAGCGAAGCGTCGAACCGATCATCCGCGCCGACCAGTTTTCGCGCCGCATCTGCACCAGGTTGATCGCCGTGGCGGCAAAGCCGATCGGCCAGATGAACATCGGCCAGGTATCGCCGACCCGAAGCGTCAGCGACTTCCAGAAGAAATAGCAGAAGGGAACGAGTACCGAAGTCGACAGCAGGATCGCGATCGGCTCGCGCTGGCGGTAGCCGCGCCATGCGGTCAAGGCGACGCCGGTCAGCACCACCGGCAGCAGGATGAACCCGACGAGGCCGAATTGCAGGCTTAGGAATTCGCCCAACGTGCGGAGCGATATCTCATGGGTCGCGGCGGCCCGCACCAACTGGAATCTGAACGAGGCCCAGTCGTGCCCGGCGTTCCAGATCAGCACCGGGAGGAACAGTATCAGCGCGATCAGCGCCGCGAGCCACGGATAGGGCGAACGCAGCCAGCGGGCGCGCCAGTCCGGCACCAGCATGAAGGCGGCCACCGCCGGAAGCAGCATGATGGCGGTGAATTTCGATAACAGCGAAAGCCCCGCGAAAGCGCCGGCTGCAAGCCACCAGCGCGCATCGTTACTTTCGACGAGCCGGACCAGCGCCCACACCATCGCGACCGCAAACGGGATCAGCGCGATGTCGGGCGAGACCTTGGCCATCAGCAGGCCGTAATAGAGCGCAGCCTCCGGCATCAGCACGGCGAACACGATCGCGCGTGCGTCATGCGTCATGCGCCGGACAACATCGGCGAGCAGCAACTGCGTGACCAGCATCGCCAGCACGCCGGCAAACCGGACGCCGAAATTACTATCGCCAAAAATGGCGGTGCCGAAGCGGATGAACCACGCGATCATTGGCGGATGATCGAGGAAGGAAAGCGCGCTCTCCTTCGACCAGGTCCAGTAGTAGGCTTCGTCGGTGCGCAGCTCGGTCAGGCATGCGTAAGTCACCCGCAGCGCCGTCATCACGGCGATCACGACGGAAGCGGCGATCAATTGCCGCGAGGCAAGATGGTCCGGCTTGGTGCTATTGTCGGGCGGGGCTGTCGGCACGGCGCTTTCTCCCCGACTAAAGGAGGGGTGTCAACGTGCCGCGGGCAGACCGGCAACCGCCGATCGTGGTATGGAGAACGACGACGCCCCTCAAAAGATACTCGTCAATGGAATTAAACCCCACCATCGCCGGTCATTCGTCCATGGATCGCATGGCCCGCCTTCTGGACAGACTAGCAAGATCGATCCGCGGCGTTGGCGTGCGGCAGGTCCGCCTGGCCTCCGGCATCGTGCTGTTCGCCTACCTGGTCAGCCATTTCCTCAACCATGCGCTCGGCAATATCTCGATGGAGGCGCTGGCGACCGGCGTCTACTGGCACACCCGGTTCTGGCAATTCCCGCCGGTCGGGATGGTGTTTTACGCCGCGGCGCTGGTCCACACCGGCCTCGGAATCTGGGCGCTGTATCAGCGCCGGGAATTCCGCTGGAAGGCCATCGAACCGCTGCAGCTCGTGCTGGGCCTGAGCATTCCGGCGCTGATCATCACCCACATTGTCGGGGTGCGGCTCGGGCAGACGCTGTTCGGACACGAAAAACTCTATCCGCAGGTGTTCTTTGCGTACTGGATCGTGTGGCCGCTGAAGGCGTGGCTGATGTATGCGGTCATCACTATCTCTTGGGTTCATGGCTGTATCGGTCTGCATTTCTGGCTGCGGATGAAGGCGTTCTACAGAATTGCCGCGCCGTTTCTGCTCGCCGTGGCGGTGCTTGTTCCGACGCTGGCCATGCTGGGCCTCTATCAGGGCGGACGAAACGTCGTCGACAACGACAGCGTCGAATGGCGGGCGGAGAATCTTGCGCCGGACAAGGTCGGTACGTCGGCCGAACAAGCCGTCTTGAGCGAGATCGAGGATTATTTCCTGATCGGCTATTTGGGCCTGCTTGTCCTCGTGCTGCTGGCGCGGGGCGCGCGCGCCCTGAACGAGCGGCGCGGCGGCATGATCGCGCTGTCCTACGGCAACGGCAGGACGATCCGGGTCCCGAAAGGCCTTTCCGTGCTTGAAGCGAGCCTGCGCTATAATGTCCCGCATGCCAGCGTCTGCGGCGGCCGCGCCCGCTGCTCCACCTGCCGCATCCGCGTGATCGGCGATTGCAGCGGATTGCCGGAGCCCTCGCAACGTGAGGCCTTCGTGCTCGGCCGGGTCGGCAGCTCCGATCCCTCGATCCGCCTCGCCTGCCAGTTGCGCCCCTCGAGCGACCTGTCGTTCTTCCAGTTGTTCATGCCGCAAACGGTGTCGGCCCACGCGCACGCCTCACAACCTGCCCGGATCGGTCAGGAGCGCTATCTCGTCAGCCTTTTCGTGGATATGCGCGGTTCGACGCAACTCGCGGAAAAGCGGCTGCCGTTCGACACCGTCTTCATCGTCAATCGTTTCCTCGGCGCCGTATCGCAGGCGGTGATCGACAATGGCGGGCAACCGAACCAGTTTATCGGCGACGGCATGCTGGCGCTGTTCGGGCTCGCCACGGGCCAGCGCAACGCCTGCCGCCAGGCGCTGAAGGCGGCGGCGGCGATCGCTGCCAATGTCGAGGAGCTCAATCAATTCCTCAGCCACGATTTGCGCGAGCCGATCCGCTTCGGCATCGGCATCCATGGCGGCGAGGTGATCGTCGGCGATATCGGCTACCGCGACCATATGGTGTTCACCGCGCTCGGCGACGCGGTCAATGTCGCAGCAAGGCTGCAGGACATGACCAAGACGCTCGCCTGCGAAGCGATCGTCTCGGACGAAATTCGCATCACTGCGGGTCTTGCGGCCGATGATTTGCCGCAACAGGAAGTCGCGATCCGCGGTCGCGCCGAGCCGATGATTGTCCGCACGATCGTGGATGCGCGGGCTCTGTCCGCGATGGTCGACGGGCAGGCTACCGCCGCCGCCTGATCGAAAGCCTCCAGGTGTCAGGCGGCAACGCTGCCCACCGGCTTGACGTCGCCGGGATTACCGAGTGAAAGGCGGCGGATGCGCACAGCGATCCGGGCGCGCGCCTCGCGATCCCGTAGCCCGGCAAACATAGCCCTGCAAACCAAGACCGGCGCCACCGGTTCCCGGCCGAATCGGGCCGGCCCCTTTATGTCGCCTCAAATGATCGCGAAAACGGGGGAAAAGCCGCAAATGCGCCGCGATATCTTTCGTTTCGGCAAAATCCTGCCATGCTTTGAGCTATCAAGGTTGCCTTAATCTGAGCTATCAAGGTCGCCCTAATCATCGTATCTTGCTTCCGCTGGACGTGCCGGTTGGCGGGGACCGGCGGTTGGCTTTCTTTTCGATCCCGCGGAGACGACGTAATGGCTAAAGGTACCGTTAAATGGTTCAACCCCACCAAAGGTTATGGGTTTATCCAACCCTCTGCTGGCGGCAAGGACGTATTCGTTCATATTTCAGCGGTTGAGAAGGCAGGCCTCTCCACGCTCAATGAAGGGCAGACCGTGGAATACGAAGAGGTTGCCAATCGCGGCAAGACCTCGGCCGAGAACCTCAAGGTATAGCGCGGGCGGCGCGGTCGGTCGCGGCGCACTCCCGGGACGCCGCTTCCGAAAAATCCCAAGCAGATGGATGACCTTCAGCAGGAGCGGAAGACCGCTCTTGCCGGCGTTTGCGGCTGCTTTCGGCTTTCGTGGGGGCGGCCCGATCAGTCTTCCGTCACCCATTGGGTGATCGGCATGACATCCGGCGGCTGCAAATAGCCGCGCGGCCAGAGATCAACGGACCATTCAATCTTGGTCGCGCGGTCGACCAGCACCGCCGTGTTGTGCGGCGTCTGCAATACCAGGGCGTTGCCGCGGTAATGCGGATCGCCGACCACATGGTATTTGAACAGGCCCCATTCCTGCAGAACCAGCAGCAGGCTCGTGGTATTGCGCGTCGTGTCCCAGCAATCGTAGTTGTGCGGGGCATCGAAGTAGCGGAAATCGGCCTTAGCGACCCGCCTGTCGGTGCCGATGACCGGACCCATCCGGTGATCGAACCAGATCACGGCCTTCTGTACCGCCGCGCGCTCGGCCGCCGCCGATACCCGACCTAGGCCAAGGATTTTCGACAGTGCGGCGCGATCTGAAGCCGTGAAATCCAGGATCTCGCGCCGCCGGCATACAAAGCCGTAGCAAACCGTCATCTTGGTCGCATCCGGCGGAAAAATCGATACCGTGGTGTACAACGCCGCCTGCGGCTCGGTCAGCTCGACGGCGGACGCAGGCGCCGGAGCAGCCAGCGTCGAGGCGAGGGCGAAACCATAGAATGCAAAGGCCTTGCCTAGCCTCGCCAATTGTTCTTTCCCGTCCATCAGCCCCGCTCGTCCCTGCACGTCGAGAAAAAGCGTGGCGGAAAATATCGCAGGGATATTGCGGTGCCAAGCGTCGTCAGGCAACACCCCGCAAGGAACTTCGAATCGGCGGCCATCGGCGGCCGCCGGCGGCATGATGGAGCATCACACTTCCGGAAAACAGTCATGACGTCCGACCCCGCACCCTTTCCGCCGTTTAGCGCTCCTTACGCGCCGGACGATCGCGCGATCGCAGCTCACCTGCTGAAAGCCGCAGGCCTAAGCGCAGAACAGGACACACGGATCGACCGCACCGCCAGGCGCCTGATCGACGCCATCCGCGCGAGCGATGACCGGCTCGGCGGCGTCGAGGACATGCTGCGCGAATTCGCGCTTTCGACCAAGGAGGGGCTAGCGCTGATGGTGCTCGCCGAAGCCTTGCTGCGGGTGCCGGATGCCCGCACCGCCGACCAGTTCATCGA
>JBATYU010000724.1:0-3221 GCA_049674245.1 Bradyrhizobium sp.
GCGCCATGTCGGGCATGCGGCCGTGGATTGATTTACGGAAGCGGCCGATGAAGGTAGCGAGATCGCCGATGCGCGCCGGCAGCATCGCCTCGATCTTTTCGCGCACGCGCCGCGCGACGACCGGCGAAGCGCCGCCGGTGCCGACCGCGACCACCACCTCGCCGCGATCGACGATCGCGGGAAAGATAAAGGTCGAATGGACGAGATCGTCCATCACATTGACGGGCAAACCGACTGACTTGGCCCGCACCGACATCGCCACACCGATATCGCCCGCGCCCGCGCAGAGAATGGCGATGACGCCAGTGAGATCGGCGGTCAGCGGATCGCCCTGCGCGAAGTCGATCCGAGCCGCATCGGCAGGATCAAGCCCGCTCACATCGTGATCGCCTGACGTGGCGTACCAGCGGATGCGCGCCCCGGCCGCGGTGAGCAGACGCAACTTCGCCCGCACCAGCTCGCCGGCGCCGACCAGCAGCACCGGGCCGGTTTGCAGATCGAGGAAAATCGGCAGGTAGCGCATGCGGTACTCGCTTCCCCGCATCGGGGGTTGACTGGAATTATTTTCTATATATGTCTCGTCCGACACCCGCAAAGAGAAAATTATTTCTTCTCTACTGCAGTGCAACTATAGAATTTTCGCCTCCAGACGCCAAGGGCCGCGAGATGCATCTTCTCAACAACGAATCCGCTCATGACCGGTTGCGGTGGGCGCCCCCGGCGAACGGCAACGCCATCCGAAAAATTCCGCTTCATGGACGCAGCGATGCGCCGTCGATGGATCAAACCATGGATCATCTGGACGCGCTGGAAGCGCAAAGCATTTACATCCTGCGCGAAGCGTTCGCGCGGCTGAAGAAGCTGGCGCTGCTATGGTCGCTCGGCAAAGACTCCAACGTGATGATCTGGCTGGCGCGCAAGGCCTTCTTCGGCCGCGTGCCGTTCCCCGCCCTGCACGTCGACACCGGCAAGAAATTTCCGGAAATGTATGCGTTCCGCGATCGCTATGGCAAGGAATGGGAGCTTGATCTGCGGGTCGAGCCCTGCCCGTCGATCGACGCCGTCGATCCAACCCTGCCGCCGGCAGCGCGCTCGGCCGCGCGCAAGACCGAGGGGCTGAAGCTTGCGCTCGCCAAATTCGGCTTCGATGGCCTGATCGCCGGCATCCGCCGCGACGAAGAGGCGACGCGAGCGAAAGAGCGCGTGTTCTCGCCGCGCGGCACCGAGGGCGGATGGGACGTGCGCGATCAGCCGCCGGAATTCTGGGATCAGTTCAACGCCTCGCCGCCGCCGGGCGCGCATTTGCGCATTCATCCGATCCTGCATTGGACCGAGGCCGACATCTGGGCCTACACAAAGCGCGAGAACATCCCGATCATCCCGCTTTATCTGGCGAAGGACGGCAAGCGCTATCGCTCGCTGGGCGATGCCGACATCACCTTCCCGGTCACCTCCGATGCCTCGAACATCGGGGAAATCCTGGCCGAGCTGGAAGCGACCAAAGTGCCGGAGCGTGCGGGGCGCGCGCTCGATCACGAAACCGAAGACGCCTTCGAGCGGCTGCGGGTCGCGGGCTATCTCTAAGTCAACATTGGCGTGAGCGCTGCCATGAACATGATCCTCCCCACGTCGATCTCGGCAACGCCGAACGGCACCACGCGCCCTCAAGTGCGCATCGTCATCGTCGGCCATGTCGATCACGGCAAATCCACTTTGGTCGGGCGGCTCTTGCACGAGACCAGCAGCCTGCCCGAGGGCAAGCTGGAAATGCTCAAAGCCGTCAGCGCCCGGCGCGGCATGCCGTTCGAATGGTCGTTCCTGCTCGACGCGCTGCAGACCGAGCGCGACCAGGGCATCACCATCGACACCACCCAAATCCGCTTCCGCACCGGATCGCGCGACATCGTGCTGATCGACGCGCCCGGCCACACCGAATTCCTGCGCAACATGATCACCGGCGCCTCGCAAGCCGACGGTGCGGTGCTGATCATCGACGCGCTCGAAGGCGTGCGCGACCAGACCAGGCGGCACGGCTATCTGCTGCATCTGCTCGGCGTCAAGCAGGTCGCCGTGGTCGTCAACAAGATGGACCGGGTTGATTTTTCCGCCGCGCGCTTCAACGAGATCAGCGACGAGATCTCGGCGCATCTGACCGGGCTTGGCGTGGCGCCGACGGCCGTGATCCCGATCTCCGCGCGCGACGGCGACGGCGTCGCCGCGCGCACGCCGAGGACCTCTTGGTACGATGGCCCGACGGTAGTCGAGGCGCTGGATGAACTCGAGCCGGCCCGGCCGCTCGAACAATTGGCGCTGCGGCTGCCGGTGCAGGCGATCTACAAATTCGACGACCGCCGCATCGTCGCGGGCCGGATCGAATCCGGCAACCTTGCCGCCGGCGAGGAGATCGTCATCATGCCGGCCGGCAAGATCGCCAGGATCAAGACGGTCGAGAACTGGCCGCTCACCCCGGTCACGGGCAAGCAAGGCGCCGGACGGTCTGTCGGCATCACGCTCGACCGCGAGCTGTTCATCGAACGCGGCGACGTGATCTCCCATGTTGGCGCAAGTCCGCGCGACACCCGACGGCTGCGCGCCCGCATCTTCTGGCTGCACGACAAGCCGCTCGCCAAGGGCGAACAGATCCTGGTGCGGCTCGGGACAAGGGAGACCCGCGCCACCGTGGTCGCGATCGAGAAGGCGGTCGATCCCGGCGAATTGTCATCGACCGAGAACACGTCGATCGCCAAGAACCATGTCGGCGAGATCGACATCTCGCTGGCGCATCCGATCGCCGCCGATCCCTATAGCGACAATCCGCGCACCGGACGCCTGGTGATCGAGGTTTCAGGCCGCATCGCCGGCGGCGGGCTCGTGCTGTCGGTCGATACCGGGCAGCGCGCGGTACCGGTCGATATCGTGCCGGTGGAATCGGCGCTGCGCCCCGACGAGCGTTCGGCGCGCTATCATCATAATGGCGCCGTGGTCTGGCTCACCGGATTACCAGGCTCGGGCAAATCGACATTGGCGCGCGCGCTGGAGCGGCGGTTGTTCGCGAACGGCGGCTCGCCGATTCTGCTCGACGGCGATACCTTGCGCGCCGGCCTCAATGGCGATCTCGGCTTTTCCGCGCAGGACCGTACCGAAAACATCCGGCGCCTCGCCGAAGTCGCCACCCATCTCGCGCGCAACGGGCATATCGCCATCGTCGCCGCGGTCTCGCC
>JBATYU010000725.1:0-3124 GCA_049674245.1 Bradyrhizobium sp.
CGTCGCCCATCAGCGCCCAGGTATTGCCGGTCGCGGTTGGCGTGACCAGGATGGCACCAAAGCTGCGCGCATCACGCAGCCAGCTCCACAGGAAGCCGCGGCCATTGCCGCTGCCGCCATGCAGCGCCATCACCAGCGGCCAGGCGCGGTCGGGCGTATAATATTCCGGCACATAGAGCGAGAAGCCGCCGCGGCTGCCGGGGTCGTTGTGGTCGTGAATGATCCCGGTATCCGCGTTTGCAGGCTGCGCGAGGCGCGCCAGCAGGCCGGTCTCCTCGCGCAAGGCGGGATCGAGGAAGAAGCTACTTACCGGCGGAAATCTTGTCGCCAGCGGATACAAGGCCTCTTGGGCCCGTGGCACATAACGCAGCGTGCGAAACACCGCGACCAGCTCGCCATTGTCGTGCTGTACCGCGCGCAGACCGGCGAAAGCCGCCAATGCCGCGTCCGCAGCGGCTTCCAGCGAGGTCCGGATGCCGGAGAATTCCTCCGGCCAACCGGCGAGCCGGGAACGCACCGCCCGCAACGCTTCATCTGGCGCGCCGGCTGCGTCCATCACACGGTCGAAATCCGGGGGATTGAGATGCCGCGCCACAAAACCGAGTGCCTCCAGCGATTGCAGCAATGGCGGCAGCACGGCCACGATGTCGTCCACCACGGCCTCGCTCATCGTGCGTCCCTTAAAATTAGTGCAGTCTTGGCGCCTTGAGCAGCCTGGCACGGTCGGTCGAGGCCAGCACCACGTCGAAGGTGACGCCCTCGTGGTGAACGGTGAGCGGCACATCGACGCCGGCCGGCCCGAGCGCCCAGAGCTTTCGGTAGAAGGCGCTCTGACTGGTGATCTTTTCGCCCTTCACCGCCAGGATGACGTCGCCGGCCTTGAGTTCGGCGCGCGCCGCGGGCCCGTTGCCGGAGATGCCGATCACCACGACCCTGTTGTCGATCTCGGTCGAAAACATCCCGAGCCAGGGACGCGCGGGCTTGTTGACGCGGCCGAATTTGCGCAAATCGTCGATCACCGGCTTGAGCAGGTCGATCGGCACGATCATGTTGACGTGCTCGGCCTTGCCCTCGCGCTCGCGTTCGAGCTGCAGCGAGCCGACGCCGATCAACTCGCCGCCGGCCGAGATCAGCCCGGCGCCGCCCCAATTCGGATGCGCGGGATAGGTGAAGATCGCTTCATCGAGCAGATATTCCCAGTAACCGGCGAACTCTTGCCGGGCGGCGATCTGGCTTGCCACGGAGCGCGTGCGTCCGCCGGCGCCACCGACCACGACGCGATCGCCGATGTTGGCCGCGGCCGACGAGCCGAACGGCAGCGGATCGAGATCGATGCGGCCGAGCGCCTGCACCAGGCCGAAACCTGTGACGGAATCGAAGCCGAGCGCGTGGCCTTCCACCACCCGGCCGTCGGAAAGATGCAGCCAGACGGCTTCCGCCTCGGTGATCAGATAGCCGATCGTCAGCACCAATCCGTCGTCGATCACGACGCCATTGCCGGCGCGCTCGGTCCCGAGCGTCTCCGCGGTAAAGGCGTCGGCCGGGATGATGGAGTGCAGGCCAACCACCGCGGAAAGCGCGCGATCGAGATCGAAACTGTAGTCGCCCGGGCGGGGCTGATACGCGGGCGGCACTCTCCATTCGGTCAAAGAATATCTCCCGGCTTTTGGGCGTTAGAGAATTGTGAGTAAATCCGAGCTTTCGCCGACAGGGAAGAAAAAAATCTTCGTGTCGCGGCCAGCCAATGCGAACCGGCGCGGCGGTTGGCTCGGCAAATACCCCTCGAATATGTGGCACTCGTTCCTATTCCCGCAAGGCATCGCCGTATTCCCGCAAAGCGGCATTTCAATCCGCCCTCGCTCGCGCAGGCCGGCGCTTCCTGGCAACGGCGAGCACTTCGCCAAACGCAGCGATTGTGAGACAAGACGCGCGTCAATTGCGGAAAAGGAAGCCCGCCCGAGCTTACGGATCGAGTTCGGTGTCCCAGTACAAATAATCGAGCCAGCTATCGTGCAGATAGTTCGGCGGGAACAGCCGGCCGTTGCGGTGGAGCTGATGCACCGTCGGGGCGAACGGCGCCTGCCGCGGGAACATCCGCGCCTGATGCGGTGTCAAATTGCCCTTGCGCAAGTTACACGGCGAGCAGGCCGCCACCACATTTTCCCAAGTGGTCTGGCCGCCCTTGCTGCGCGGAACAATGTGATCGAAGGTGAGGTCGTCGCTCGCTGAACAATATTGGCAGACGAAACGGTCGCGCAGGAACACGTTGAACCGGGTAAAGGCGGGATGCGTGGTCGGCTTGACGAAGGATTTAAGTGAAACCACGCTCGGCAGCTGGATTTCGAACGAGGGGCTACGCACCGCGCGGTCGTAGTGCTCGACGATGTTGACGCGGTCGAGGAATACCGCCTTGATCGCGTCCTGCCACGACCAGAGAGACAGCGGGTAGTAACTCAGCGGCCGGAAATCCGCATTCAGCACCAATACCGGCCAACCGCCTTGCGAGACATGTGCGTTCAAGTAACGCTCCTGGCCCCCATATAAGCTGCGAAGCAGCATGCGTTGACATACTACAGGCAGCGTGACGGGATTGTGAAGAGCGTTGAGGGGCTTATCCGGTGGTCCGCACGCGATTGCAAGGTTGGCTTAAAGGCGGCTAAACGAGGGCGGGCGGCTGTCTTTTAGCCGCGGACGGACGCCACAAATGATCACCTCATCGCGTTATCTCGAAGCGCCGCGTCGACTGCGGGCCTTCGTTCGCGCGCATGAAACCAGCCTGGTCGTTCTGGCACTGTTGATCGGGACCATCGGCGGACTGACGGTGGCGGCGATGAGCAACGCGGTGGAGGCGTTGCACGTGGTGCTGTTCAACCTCGAATGGGGGGACCGTCTTTCCAGCCAGTACAGGATCGACCCGCTGCGGGCCCTTCTGGTTCCGAGCCTCGGCGGGTTGCTGCTGGGGCTCGCGTTCCTGCTGTTGGCACGATGGCGGCCGGCGCGCGAGATCGATCCGATCGAGGCCAATGCCCTGCATGGCGGCCGGATGTCGTTTCGCGGCAGTGTGATCGTGGCGCTGCAGACCGTGTGGTCTAGCGGCGTCGGCGCATCGGTCGGGCTAGAGGCC
>JBATYU010000726.1:0-2155 GCA_049674245.1 Bradyrhizobium sp.
AGCCGCCATCAATCGGATCCAGCCGCCGGAAATGGTCGAGCGCGCGACCTGGGGGCTTCGGGCAGCCGGCGTGCCAAATATCAATTTCGACCTGATCTACGGGCTACCGCATCAAACCGCGGCAGCGCTGTGCCGAACCGTCGAGCAATGCGTCGCAATGGAGCCAGACCGCATTGCGCTGTTCGGCTATGCGCACGTGCCATGGGTCGCCAAGAATCAGCGCATGATCGATGACGGCAGTCTCCCCAACAGTTCAGAGCGCGCCGGGCAAGCCCGAGCCGCAGCCGCGACGCTGGTCGCGAACGGCTACATCCGGGTCGGCATCGACCATTTTGCGCGACCTGGCGACGGCCTCGCCATTGCCGCGGCCGAGGGACGCCTGCATCGCAACTTTCAAGGCTACACCAGTGACACCGCCCGAACCCTGATCGGAATCGGTGCGACCGCGATCGGACAAACACCCCAAGGCTACGTGCAGAACGCCAGCGAGACGGGAGCATGGTCACGCGCTGTGGCGGCGGGAAAATTACCGGTTGCACGCGGCCACCCCTTGCGCGGGCAGGATCAGTTGCGGGGGCACGTGATTGAGCGAATCATGTGCGACGGATCGGTCGACCTTCCCGCAGCCGGACGCGCCCTGGGCTTCGCAGACGATTGGTATGTCGAGGCGATTCCCGAGTTGCTGCAGATGCAGAACGATCGCCTGCTGACTTATACAGACGGGAAAGTGTTGCTTTCGCCCGAAGGCATTCCGCTGGCGCGTGTCGTCGCAGCGGTGTTCGACAGTTACCTGCGCGACTCGGCTGTCAGACATTCGATTGCAGTCTAATCTATCTCGCTCAACCCGTTGACCTAAATCAACGCCATTTTCTCGGCGCCATGATCGACTTGCATGCGGAGAATATTCGGGCCGCAAGCCGTTCCGGGACCGTGCCTCATGGACGTGATTGAAGTCGATATTGCGATTGTGGGGGCCGGCGGCGCTGGCTTGCGCGCCGCCATCGCGGTAGCCGAATCGGATTCCTCTCTCACCCTTGCTCTGATCTCCAAGGTCTATCCGATGCGCAGTCACACGGTGGCCGCTGAGGGTGGCGCTGCAGGCGTGATCAAGGACAACGACAGCCTGGACAATCATTTCAACGACACGGTCTCCGGCGGTGACTGGCTGTGCGACCAGGATGCGGTCGAGCTTTTCGTCAACGCTGCACCGCTCGAACTGTTGCAACTGGAGCACTGGGGCTGTCCGTGGAGCCGTGAAGCGAATGGCAGGGTCGCGGTGCGCCCATTCGGCGGCATGAAAATCGAGCGCACCTGGTACGCCGCCGACAAGACCGGCTTCCATATTCTCCATACGTTGTTCCAGACTTCGCTGAAATATCCGTCGATCAAGCGCTTCGATGAATATTATTCGACCGATCTGATCGTCGAAGATGGTCGCTGCACCGGCGCGATCGCGATCGAAATGCGATCGGGCCGCATGGTTGCATTCCGCGCCAAGGCGGTGGTCATTGCCACAGGCGGCGCCGGGCGGATCTTTCCTTTCACTACCAACGGCGCCATCAAGACCGGCGACGGGATGGCGATGGCCTATCGGGCCGGTGTGCCGCTGAAAGATATGGAATTCATCCAGTATCACCCGACCGGGCTGCCCGGCACCGGCATTCTCATCACCGAAGGATCACGCGGCGAGGGCGGGATCCTGGTGAACAAGGACGGCTATCGCTACCTGCAGGATTACAATCTCGGGCCGCCCGACCCCTGGCCGCGCAAAAAGGCGATGGAACTTGGCCCGCGCGACCGTTTGTGCCAAGCCTTCTGGCACGAGCAACAGAAAGGCCGCACCATCAAGACACCACAAGGAGATGTAGTGCATCTCGACATCCGTCATCTCGGGGAAAAGAAAATCAACGAGCGGCTGCCGATGGTTCGAGAGCTGGCGGAAGCCTATGTCGGCGTCGACCCGGTGCACGCGATGATCCCGGTTCGTCCGGTGGTGCACTATACCATGGGCGGCATTCATACCGACATCAACACCGTTACTTCCCTGCCGGGCCTGTTCGCCGCCGGCGAATGTGCCTGCGTCTCCATCAACGGGGCCAACCGCCTTGGCTCCAATTCGTTGGCCGAAATCGTCGTGTTCGGCGCCCGCGCCGGA
>JBATYU010000727.1:0-3218 GCA_049674245.1 Bradyrhizobium sp.
GATCTCGCTGTTGTCGCAGGCGCCATTGGTGCTGGGTGACACCGACGGCAAGTTCTACCGCCGCTATTTGCGCGGACTGGCGCGCGAAATCCGCTATTTGCGCTACACCATGGTCGATATTGCCGACGGCGTGCCGCGGCTGCAGATGCTGGTCGCGCTGTGCTACGCCTCGCTCTGCCTTGCCAACCAGGCGCGGCATATCCGCGGCGCAACGCGAAAGCTCGCAGACGAACTGCAGCGCCAGATCCTTCCCGACGGCGGCCACATCTCGCGCAATCCCGGCGCCTTGATCGAGCTCCTGATCGATCTGTTGCCGCTGCGGCAGACTTTCGCCGCCCGCAACATCGCGCCGCCGCCGGCGCTGTTGAACGCGATCGATCGCATGATGCCGATGCTCCGCTTCTTCCGTCACGGCGACGGCAGTTTCGCAATGTTCAACGGCATGAGCAGCACGCCCTCCGATTTGCTGGCGACGCTGCTCGCCTATGACGACGCCCACGGCGCGCCGATGGCGAGCATGCCGCACACCGGCTTCCAGCGCTTCGACGCCGACGCGATGACGGTGATCATGGATACCGGTCCGCCGCCGCCGCCCAACGTCAGCCAGGATGCCCATGCCGGCTGCCTCTCGTTCGAATTTTCCTCGGGCCCGAGCCGCATCGTCATCAATTGCGGGATGCCCTCAACCGGACGCGACAATTGGCGCAGCTTCGCGCGCAGCACGGTGGCGCATTCGACCCTGACCTATCACGACACCTCGTCGTGCCAATTCGTCGAGCTGTCGGCGATGAAGCGGTTGCTGCAGGGTGCGCCTGTTGTCAGCGGCCCGGTCAATGTCGAGAGCTATCGCGAGGCCGTCGCCAATGGCGTGCTGCTGACCGCGTCGCACGATGGCTATGTCGCGCGGTTCGGCTTGGTGCATCGCCGGGTGCTGATGGTCGCGCCCGACGGATCGCGGCTCGACGGCGAGGACACCTTGTCGCCGGCGCCGGGCGCCCGCATCAAGAAGGGCGAGACCGATTATGCGCTGCGGTTTCACCTGCATCCTGCCGTGAAAGCGAGCCGGCTTTCCGACGGCCGCGGCGTCATGCTGGTGCTGCCGAACCGCGACGCCTGGACCTTCGAGGCGCTCGACGACAACGTCGATCTGGAAGACAGCGTGTTTCTGGCCGGCAATGACGGGCCGCGGCGCACCGCCCAGATCGTGATCCGGCAGGATTCGCGCAACGCCCCCTCGATCCGATGGAGCTTTGCGCGATCGAGCGCATCGGCGGCGGCCGTGACGGCACGGCGCAGCGCGCGCAGCGAACCGGAACTGCCGCTGTAAAATTGTGGCCAATACCAAACCTTGCGACTGGCCGCGGTTCCGCGGCCGACGAAACCGTGCTACCCGGCGTGCCTTGTCATCTAGGACTGAAACATGACCGACCGCCTCCGCCGCATCACCCGTGCCCTGTTGTCTGTTTCCGACAAGACCGGATTGATCGAATTCGCCCGGGCACTCGCCGGCCACGGCATCGAGCTGGTCTCGACCGGCGGCACCGCGAAAGCGATTGCTACCGCGGGGCTGAAGGTCAGGGACGTGTCAGAGCTGACCGGCTTTCCGGAAATGATGGATGGCCGGGTCAAGACCCTGCATCCGAAGGTGCATGGCGGATTGCTCGCGATCCGCGACAACAAGGAACATGCCGACGCTATGAAAGCGCACGGCATCGCGCCGATCGATTTGCTGGTGGTCAATCTCTATCCGTTCGAGGCCACCGTCGACCAAGGCTCAGGCTTCGAGGAGTGCATCGAGAATATCGACATCGGCGGGCCTGCCATGATCCGCGCCGCGGCGAAGAATCATGACGACGTCGCTGTGGTCGTCGAGCCGCAGGACTACCAAGCCCTGCTCGACGAACTCGCCGCCAACGATGGCGCGACGACGCTTAACCTGCGCCGCCGTCTCGCCGCCAAGGCCTATGCCCGCACCGCCGCCTATGACGCCGCGATCTCGAACTGGTTTGCAAAAGAACTCAAGACCGGCGCGCCGGATTTCCGCGCCTTTGGCGGGCGCTTGATTCAGTCGTTGCGCTACGGCGAGAACCCGCATCAGAGCGCGGCGTTTTATGCGACGCCCGACAAGCGCCCGGGCGTTTCGACCGCGCGGCAATTGCAAGGCCGCGAACTGTCCTACAACAATATCAACGACACTGACGCTGCCTATGAGTGCATCGCCGAGTTCGATCCCAAGCGCACCGCGGCCTGCGTCATCGTCAAGCACGCCAACCCCTGCGGCGTCGCCGAAGGCGCTGATCTCCTCACGGCCTACCGCAAGGCGTTGGCCTGCGATTCGACCTCGGCCTATGGCGGCATCGTCGCGCTCAATCGCACGCTCGATGCAGACGCCGCGCGGGCCATCACCGAAATCTTCACCGAAGTGATCATCGCGCCGGATGCGACCGAGGAAGCGATAACGATTGTCGCCGCACGGCGAAACCTGAGACTGCTACTGGCCGGCGGATTGCCCGACCCACGCGCGGCGGGCCTCACCGCCAAGACCGTGGCCGGCGGACTTCTGGTGCAGAGCCGCGACAACGCCGTGGTCGAGGACATGACGTTGAAGGTCGCAACAAAACGCGCCCCCACGGAAACCGAGTTGCGCGATTTGAGATTCGCCTTCCGCGTCGCCAAGCACGTCAAATCCAACACCATCATCTATGCAAAAGATCTTGCAACCGTCGGCATCGGCGCCGGGCAGATGAGCCGAGTTGATTCCGCGCGGATCGCGGCGCGCAAAGCCCAGGACGCGGCAGCCGAGCTGAAGCTCTCGGAGCCGCTCACCAAAGGCTCGGTCGTCGCATCCGACGCCTTCTTTCCGTTCGCCGACGGCATGCTGGCCTGTATCGAAGCCGGCGCCACCGCGGTGATCCAGCCCGGCGGCTCGCTGCGCGACGATGAAGTGATCAAGGCCGCCGACGATCACGGCATTGCCATGGTGTTCACGGGCGTCCGGCATTTCCGGCACTAGCGGATCGTCATTCCGGGGCTCGCGCAAGCGCGAACCCGGAATCTCGCGCCGTATCATCTCAAGATTCCGGGTTCATCGCGGAGCCTGTCATCTCAGCGCGAGCGCTATTGCGCTCGTCGGGGGCGCGCATTCGCGCGACCCGTTGGGACCATCCCGGAATGACTGAGTGGGAGTTGCTCTTCGCAATGACGGGGGCGGCCCGCCT
>JBATYU010000728.1:0-3848 GCA_049674245.1 Bradyrhizobium sp.
GTGAAGCCGAAAGCGGAAATCGCGAACAACAGCCGCGTGCCGAGCGCGCGCGACAGGAATCCCGACAACGGGATCGCGATCACCTCGGCAATCAGATAGGCGGTCTGAACCCAGGAGACCTCGGTCGAACTTGCCGACAGACCTGCCTGGATATCGGTGAGCGATGCGGAGACGACCTGGATGTCCAGGATCGACATGAACATCCCGAACACCATGATCAGGAACGCAAACACCCGCCGCGGCGCGATGCGGTCGGAGGGCGCTGCGGCCATCATTCCAGGGATCGCGGTGGTGGCGTCGGCCATAATTTGCTCAGCTCAATTGAAACGGCGTCCGATGCACCCGCGGCCTATTCCGGGTTGGTCACGACGCGCGAATCCAGATCGGCGTCGCTGTCGGCATCCTTGGCGCCCTCGCGGGTGTCGACGGTGGCGTAGACCGACATGCCGGCGCGCAACAGGTTCTGCCGCGCGACCGATTTGGGCACGCGGATGCGAACCGGAAGCCGCTGCACGATTTTTGTGAAATTGCCGGTGGCGTTATCCGGCGGCAGCAGCGTGAACACCGAGCCCGCCGCCGGCGCGATACTCTCGACCAGCCCAGCGAACTTGCGATGGCCGTAGGCGTCGACCGAAATCGTCGCCGGCTGGCCGGGGCGGATACGCTTGAGCTGCGTCTCCTTGTAATTGGCGTCGATGAAGACGTCGTCGAGCGGAACGACATTGCCGAGCCGTTGCCCCATGGCGACGAAGTCGCCGGTATTGACCATGCGGTTGGAGAAGGTGCCGTCGACCGGCGCGCGCACCAAGGTGAAATCGAGATCGCGCTCGGCTTTGGCAAGCGAGGTCCGCAATTCCGCGAGCTGCGCCTTGGCCTCCGCCTGCTGCGCTTTTGTCACTTCGACATTGTCGCGCGCCGCGCCATAGGCCGCTTGCGCCGCCCTGACGGCGGCCATGCCCTGATCACGCCCGGCTTCCGATTGCTCGAAGGTGGCGCGGGAGGCAAATCCCTTGGTGCTCAGCGCCTGCTGGCGGTCGTAATCGAGCCCGGCCCGTTTCAGGCCGGCTTCGGCCGAGACGAGATTCGCACTCGCCTGCCCGACCGCGCTTTCCTGCGCCGTGACCTGGCGGCCGATCCGGTCGATGGTGGCCTCTTGGGTGGCGATCTTGCTGCGCGCGGCCTCGACCGCGATCCGATAATCGCCGTCGTCGATCCGCAAGATCACCTCGCCGGTGTGGACCAGCGTGTTGTCGCCGGGAAGGATCGCCGCGATGTGACCGGAAACCCGCGCGCCCAGCGTGGTGTTGTTGGCGCGCACATAGGCGTCGTCGGTCGAGACGTAAAACCGTCCGACCAGAAGATAATGGACGCCATAGCCTGCCGCTGCGAGCGCAAGCAGCGAAGCTACGCCCATCAGAACGAATTTCTTGCGGTTGGATTTCTGCGCCGCGGGGGCGGCCGCGGGCTTGTCGGCCGCTGGCGTGACCGGCGTCTCCGCCGGGCGGCGTTTTGTTTCTTCGGCAACATGGACGCGGAGCGACTCGGCCAGAACGGAAGCATCGTCGCGCAGAGCTGCGCCGTCGGCCGTTTCCGGCCCGGACCGAAGCATGCGCGCGGCCTGGTCTCTCGCTGCGGCCATCACGGCCTCCTTATTACAAAGCGGCATACGCAAAGAGCCATGACCGTTCTTCAACGGCTTTCCGGCCCTCACGGCTTGGCTTGATTTTTAAATTAGCATTGACCGAACGGTTCGGTCAAGGTACCCTCACGTCGGTTCAGGCTAGAGCATCGTTCCTTGCGATATCCTTCCAAACTTGAAATCTTGCAGAGAAGCTAAACCAATGGTTGCAGGTGACCGCACAGCCGTTCGTCTGGTCGGCGGCGACGAGGATTCCTCAAAACGCCGCCAGATCCTCGACGGTGCCCGTAAGGTCTTCATGGACTTGGGCTTTGACGGCGCCAGCATGGGCGAGATCGCCCGCTCCGCCGGCGTTTCCAAAGGCACGCTCTACGTCTATTTCGCCGACAAGAGCCGGCTGTTCGAGGCCATCGTCGAGGAAGAGGCGCTCGAAAAGGGCCAGGTCGAGTTCAATTTGAGCCCGGAGCGCGACCCTGCCATCACCCTTCTGGAATTCGGCGAGGCTTATATCGCGATGTTGTGCCGTCCGGGCGGCGGATCGGCGATCCGCACCGTGATGGCGATTGCAGAAAGGATGCCGGAGGTCGGCCGCCGCTATTACGGAAAGGTGCTGGAGAAGACCATCGACCGCTTGGCCGCTTACCTCGAGGCGCGGGTGAAAGCGAATGAGCTTGCGATCGACGATTGCCAGCACGCGGCATCGCAATTCATGCTGATGTGCCAGGCGTCGTTGTTCCTGCCCTTTGTGTTTCAGGCCGCCCCGCCGCCCTCGGCCGCGCGCATCCGCGAAGTGGTCGAAAGCGCGACGCGGGTTTTTTTGGCGGCGTATGGGGCGAAGGCATAAGCTGTCATGCCCGCGCATGCGGGCATCCAATACGCGGTGACCCTCTGCTCCATCACTGACGCCTCGGAACACTGGATCGCCCGCTTTCGCGGGCGATGACGGCTGAGAGTGTGACACGCTCGTGCCTTTGGCGAAGCAACGGCCTGACCCGCTATTGACCCCGCGGGATGGCCTCGGGACGATCAGCCGATGCATTTCGAGATTCTCGGTGAAATTTCTGACATGGAAACTTTCGCCATCGGGTCCGGCATTCGCGAGATAGACCGAGCCCGTAGGATGCGTGGAGCCAACGGGTCGCGCGAATGCGCGCCCGATGATAAACTCCGCGATACCGATCGCGTCACTCTGTTGAGATGGCGATGATGGCGGGGCTTTTGGAGAGCGGTCCTAGAGTAGGATGGCTTTTCAACCCATCCTACACGCTACGGACTTATCAGTAGCACCGCGTGATATTGACGGTTTGCTCGGTGCCGTAACGCCCGGGAACCGTTACGGTCTCCGCGGAGCAGCTCGAGACATAGGGCCGGTCAGAAGGTGTGACAGCCGGCGGGAATCGATGTGCCCAATCCCAGGGAATATCGTATGTCTGCGTGTAATGGATATCGCCTGATGTTGGTTGCGCGACATTTGCCATCGGCTCGCCATACGACGGCCCGTAGGAGAAGTCACCTGCGCCCGGCCAGAAGGCCCCGACATTATTTCTCCTGTGATGCCGGAGCGAATGGGCGAGGAACGGACGGGAAACCGAAGGCGTCGAAGCAAACCGAGGCGCTGCTCCCGAGCGAGCCGATGTTTCGTTCGCACCAAGCATCAGCGCGACCGCGCTGAGAGACACGATAAACGCCGCATTCATTCTATACGCCATGGCACGCACCAATTCGTTGGTTACTACGCAGCACCCCAACGGACGCTAGGCCGGGCCCATCGTGCCCGCAAACACATAGCTAATTATTAGTTAAAGCGTAACATTAATAGGGTGCCATTCTTCATTAAAGATCGTGAGATGGCCAAGAGTTTCACGGGCGTAGCCGGGACACCGGTGAAACCACCGGCATTGGGAAACCGCGATGGGGATACGAAGTCATACCACCGCAACCAAGGCAGCTCTTGCGCTCGGAATCTTCCTCACGCCGCCGGGCAATCTCGGCTTCACCTCCCCTGCAATGGGGCAACCGATCGCGCTTGCGAAAAAACAATCGGATGCACTCAATACCTACAATAACGCAATAGACGATTTTAAATCGATCCTGGGCGAGCGGCGCCGCCAGATCAATTCGAATCAACCGCTGCCGAACCTGCCGGGACAGGCGCTCTACCTTGCACGCATCGTCATGATGAGCAGATACAAGGACCTCACGGACGCCC
>JBATYU010000729.1:0-3449 GCA_049674245.1 Bradyrhizobium sp.
GACGAAGGCACAGGTCCTCGCCGCCGGCGTCGGTGGTCAGGTAAAGGCTTTTCCGGATGTCCTCGCCCGACAGGTCGAGGAACGGCTCGGCCGGCTGCAGGATCGCAGGTTCAGCCCTGACATAGCCGGCCTGCGCGAACGACATCAGCAGCGCATCGGCCCAGGCGGCGGGTCCGCTGGATTTTTTGGCGGCGGTAGTCATTTCGTGTCCAAAAGCCGGAAAATTGGGTTCCATCAGCGATTTGGCGCTGGCCTTAGCACGCCTGCGAGAGCGTTTCGACAGGGATCGGGCAAGTGTCTTAACGTCCCCGCCAAACGAACCTGCCAAGCCGTTTACCTCTCCTTAGGGGTCCCGGACCAGTCGCCGATCGCCGCCTGCACCAGCGCCAGGGCCGCGACACCAGCGGTATCGGCCCGCAGGATCCTCGGCCCCAGTGAAAGCGTCAAAATCGAGGGCTGCCGCATCAGCATCGCGCGTTCGTCCTCGGCAAATCCGCCTTCGGGACCGATCAGGACGTCTATTCCTCGCGAGGCGCTAACGCCGTTCTTGAGCGTGTCCAACGGATTTGCGACATCGGTGGCCTCATCGCAGAACACCAGCAGGCGTTCGGCGGCGCGCTGCGCCAGGTATCGTTCGAGCGGTAGTGGTTCGGCGACCCCTGCGATGCTCAGGATGCCGCACTGTTCCGCCGCCTCGATGACATTGGCGCGCATCCGCTCGGTATTGACGCGCGCCACTTGGGTGAAGCGGGTCAAAACCGGCTGCAGCATTGATGCGCCCATTTCGACCGCTTTCTGCACCATGTAGTCGAGCCGGGCGTGTTTGAGGGGCGCGAACACGTAAGCGAGGTCGGGCAGATGGTCCTGCGGCCGGGCCGGCACACCGATCGTGAGCGCGTCCGGCCGTTTTCGCCCGCAGACCTGCGCCTTCCACTCGCCGTCGCGCCCGTTGAAGACCAGGATGGTGTCGCCGGCGGCAAGCCGCAGCACATTGCCGAGATAATTGCTCTGGTCGCGCGCGAGCGCGACCGTCCCGCCTGCGCTCAAGGGGGCGTCGACGAACAGCCGGGGCGCGCGAAAGTCGAGTTGCGGCATGCGGTGATGTTCCAATGGGTTAGCCGAACAGGCCGCTTTTAGCCTAAAGGGCTAGATTCATGGGGCAATTATCACGACGGGCGCGGCCTTGCGCCGCGCTGTTGCCAAATTCCCCGGGTTGTTAAGAGAAGGCAGGAATCGTAAAAAGCCGTCATCGGAAATTGTGCGTCACCTTGCGAAGACGTGGGACAAACGGACCTCGCTGGAGAATCTTACCTTGACCATCCGCCGCCTGATCGTGCCGCTGACGCTGGCCATCGTGACCGCCTTCGCCGGACAGGCCAATGCACAAGGCGCGTTTCCCGCGCCGCTGCCCGGCCGCCAGACCATCCAGCCGAACGACCCGGCATTTCCGCCGGTCAACGGGGCGGCGCCGACCGTATCCCTCGGCGCGCCTCCCTCCAGCCCATCGCCGTTTCCGAGCAGTGGCGCCGCGCCTGTCACGGGGACGCAGTTCGAGCGCCCGCCAGCGGGGCCGGGGCCACAGGCGGGAGGTCCCCAGGACGCCTGCATGAAGAGCTTCATTCCTCTGCGCGAAGAAGCCGAGAAACGCGGCAAACTGATCAAGGCCGCCAGCGACCGCCACGCACCGCCAGCGGAGGCCTGCAAGCTGATCTCAAATTTCGGCCAGGCCGAACTCAAGATGATCAAATATATCGAGACCAATTCCGCGAAATGCGGGATCCCTCCGCAAATCGGCGACCAGCTCAAGGCCGGCCACAAGAACACCGAGGCCATGCAGAAGAAGGTCTGCGACGTCGCGCAGCAGGCGCAAACCAGGGGTCCGGCCGGTCCGAGCCTGAGCGAGGTGCTGGGCTCCTCGGCCGCGCTGCCGGAGGCTACCCCGACCAAGAAGGGCGGAAGCACCTTCGATACGCTGAACGGCAACGTGCTCGCGCGATGACAAATTTAAAATGAGCGACGCCGCCCGCGTTGCCGACGCGACCGGCAACTGGGTAGACACCCACGCGCCGTCGTGGTCGCGACCCTACTTGCGGCTTTCCCGGCTCGACCGTCCGATCGGATCGTGGCTATTGCTGTTGCCGTGCTGGTGGTCGCTCGCGCTCGCCGCAGGCATCGCTCACGATATCAGCCAATTGCCGTTCAATATCGCGCTGTTCTTCATCGGTGCGTTTGTCATGCGCGGGGCGGGCTGCACCTGGAACGACATCACCGACCGCGATCTCGATGCCATGGTCGAACGGACGCGATCGCGGCCGATTCCGGCGGGACAGGTGAGCGTGTCGCAGGCCTTTGTTTTCCTGGTGGCGCAGGCGCTGATTGGGCTTGCGGTGCTGCTGCAATTCAACCGCTTCGCGATTCTGACCGGCATCGCTTCGCTCGCCATCGTCGCGGTCTATCCATTCATGAAGCGGATCACCTGGTGGCCGCAGATCGTGCTGGGCTTGGCCTTCTCATGGGGCGCGCTGATGGGATTTGCCGTCACGCTCAGTCGGATCGATCCGACGGCGCTCGCGCTCTATGCCGGCTCGGTCGCCTGGGTGATCGGTTACGACACCATTTATGCGCATCAGGATGCCGAGGATGACGCGCTGATCGGGATCAAGTCAACCGCACGCCTGTTCGCTGCCAAGACCCATCAAGCGCTGATGGTGTTTTACACCCTGGCGGTTGTCCTGATCGGCGGAGCAATTGGGATGGCCGGCTCGGGCTATCCGGCCTGGCTGGGCCTTGCCGCGTTCGCCGTTCATCTCGGCTGGCAAATCGCCCGCCTTGAAATCGGCGATCCCGCGCTGTGCTTGCGGCTGTTCAAATCCAACCGCGATGCGGGGCTGTTGCTGTTTGCGGGACTGCTTGCGGATGCGGTGCTGCGGGGCGGCTAGTCCCGCGCGATGATTTCGCGCTCGCCGCGGTGAAGATTGGCTGGATTGAGCAAATCGCCGGCACGCCGGCGCACCAGAAATTTCGGCCGCCGCTCGGCGATCGCGTTGCGACGCCGGCGCCGCGGTGCGGGCGCGCGCTTCTCGTTGTCCTGCAATTGCGGAAGCGCGAAAATCTCGCTCCACGTCTGCCAGGCTTTTGCGATCTCTTCGCGGTCGGAGCTCACGCAAAGCGGGATCGTCAGGGACGGGTCTCGGTGGACCAGGACCAGCATCTGCGCGTCGTCGATGCCGCGACGTGCAACGCCTTTGAAATCGCTGACGCGAACCTTGACGGCCATCCGCATGCCGTGGACCGCACGGTGCAGCACGACGCGTTCGCGATGAAGTTCGATTCTCCGCACGCCGCCGTCCGCGCGGGTGTCGTGCGCGTTGAAGCTGACGGGCAGGGAAAGGGGGTCGAGCCGCAATGCGCGGCTCGACCCGGCGGGATTGACCCCGCTTGTTGCTGTT
>JBATYU010000730.1:0-6901 GCA_049674245.1 Bradyrhizobium sp.
TCGCGCTCAATTCCGGGCTGTTCTGGCCGCGCCGAACTTTCATGCGTTATCCGGGAACGCTGGTGGTCGAATTCCTCGACCTGCTGCCGCCCGGGCTGTCGCGCGACCAATTCCTCGCCCGCGCCCGCGAGGTGATCGAGGACGCCACCGACCGTCTGGTCGAGGCCGGGCGCGCCGAACAGGCGCAAATGTTCGGCCGCGTGCCGAGCGCGGCGGCCTCGGGAAAGCCTGGAGCCTGATCCGGTGGGGACACGCCCAACGAGGTTGTGCTAAAAATGTCGCGCATCCGCGTGGCCTGCATGGCGCGGGCGATATTTCCCGAACGCGGCCGGCGCTAGAGTGTCATCGACCGAATGGGCTGGCCGCCCAGACCGCGCAAGATCCGCCCCGACGAAGCTCAGCTCGTTGATCGATTGAATGATCCAGCCATTTTGGACCCGAGTTTGGTCGCGTCTTCGGCCGCGGCTTTCAACTGAGATTGAAAATACTCGGCCTGAATGCGGAAAGCCTCTTGAAAGTCTTTGGCGCGCAAGAGGCTATCAACGAAGGCATGATTGGCAGCAACCTGCCGTTCAACATACGCCTTGAACGCGCCTATTCTTTCTTCGTTGGCATTGGGAAAACCCCGCATCGTCTTCTCTACAAGATCGAGGTAACTCTGCGTCGCGCTCCGCGATTTTTCGAAAGTGTCGATCATCATGGCGCGGACGACATCTAAGGGGTTGTTTTCGGCTTCCATGGCGCCCTCCATTCCGGTTGTGAATATCCACGTGCTGGATGAATGCCACATCGAGCGTTGATCTGGAGCAAGCCCAGTTGATTTAGATCAAGCCCCTTTGCCCATTTTCAACCTGTTTTCGTCTTTTCCAGATCGCGCAGATGGGTGGTTGCCTCTTCTGCACTTTCGTAGATGTGCGGAGCCACCGCACGCTGTTTCAGCGCTTCGCCCAGTTTGGCGCGAAGAAAGCTACTCGTCGTGTAGCGGGTAACACCGGAATAGAAACGATAAACCAGATCGCGAACCACGGTCGAATACTCATCGATTACGTCGGGAAATATTTCGAAGTTGTCGTAATTGACAATCGCGTAGACCTTTCGACCCAGGGGAGCCAGCTTGTTTTCGACGATCCGGCGAATCTTTTCCACGTCTTCGTGGCTGTGAACACGATGGCCTTCGAGATTGACGAAGAACCGGTTTTCGCCGGGGTGGTAGGTGAAGCGTTGCTCAATCGGCATTCGCAGCAGCTGGTCGCGCAGGCCCATTGGACCGCTCGCGAAAATGCGCTGATCCATAATGGCGGGATTGCGGATCACCGGACGAAATTCCATCCGGGCGAGGATATCACGCTCGATGTCGATACCGGGCGCGACTTCGACCAGTTCGAGCCCATCCGGCGTCAATTTGAACACACAACGCTCGGTCACATAAAGCACGGGTTGCCCACGATGCACCGAGTAGGGGCCGGAGAACGTGCGATGCTCAACTTCTCCGACAAATTTCGCCACATCACCGTCCTTGACCACGTGCAGGCGCCCGTTCTCGATCGCCACGCGGAGGCCGCCGGCCGTAAAGGTACCAACGAACACCACCTTCTTGGCATTCTGGCTGATATTGATAAAGCCGCCGGCGCCCGCCAGGCGCGGGCCAAATTTGCTCACATTCAGATTGCCTTCGCGGTCAGCCTGCGCGAGGCCAAGAAAGGCTGCGTCAAGCCCCCCGCCGTCGTAAAAGTCGAATTGATAGGGCTGATCGATAACGGTTTGTGCGTTGACCGCCGCTCCAAAATTGAGTCCTCCTGCCGGCACGCCGCCAATCACGCCAGGTTCAGCCGTGAGCGTGAGTAAATCAGCAATTTTTTCTTCGTTGGCGACGCTTGCGATACCCTCGGGCATGCCGATGCCGAGATTGACAACGCTGTTTGCATCGAGTTCGAGCGCAGCACGACGTGCGATGATCTTGCGCTCGCTCATTTCCATTGACGTCACCGAGCCCGTGGGAGCGCGAATTTCACCGCTGAACGCCGGGTCATACTGAACTGAAAAAGTCTGCCAGTGATTTTCTGGCTTGGCCAACACGACGCAATCGACGAAGATTCCCGGAATTTTGACTTGCCTCGGGTTGAGCGAACCGCGCTCGGCTATTCGCTCCACTTGTGCAATGACCAGCCCGTCGGAATTGCGTACCGCCATGGCCATGGCCAGCGCTTCCAGGGTAAGCGCTTCCTTTTCCATGGTGATATTTCCGTCAGGATCGGCCGTCGTGCCGCGGATAATTCCGACGTCGATCGGGAATGCGCGATAAAAAAGAAACTCCTCGCCTTCAACGTCCATGAGGCGGACAAGATCATCCTTGGTGCGTTCGTTGATCTTGCCGCCGCCATGGCGCGGATCGACAAAAGTGCCAAGACCCACCCGTGTGAGATGTCCCGGGCGCTTTGCTGCGATGTCGCGAAAAAGGTGCGAAATCACGCCCTGAGGAAGGTTGTACGCCTCGATCTGATTGGCAATCGCCAATTGTTGCAGTTTTGGCACCAGCCCCCAATGCCCCCCGATCACGCGGCGCACCAGACCTTCGTGCCCAAGGTGATTGAGTCCCCGGTTGCCACCGTCACCTTGACCTGCGGCGTAGACCAGCGTGAGGTTGCGCGGCTTGTCGGTGGCAGAAACCGTCGGATCCCCCTTCGCGAGATAGAGCGTCTCTATGGCCAAGGCGATTTCTTCGGCAAAGCCGATGCCGACAAAGCCGCCTGTTGCAACCGTGTCCCCGTCTCGTATCAGGCTGGCTGCTTCCTCGGCGCTGACGATCTTCCCGCTATCCAGTGCCTTGATTGGCGCAAGCGTTAGATGAACCGCATCGGCCGACATGAGTCCTCCACGGGCTTTCGCCTCTTCGATTGCTGACATCCATTGGCGTGCAACGGCACGTTAAGTCAGGGGTGTCAGTAGATCCCGGTCAAATAGTAAAACGCGATGACAAAGAACACCGCCGCAGTTTTCGTCAACGTGATCACGAACACGTCCTTGTAGGCCTGCCTGTGGGTCAGGCCTGTAACAGCAAGCAACGTGATCACGGCTCCATTGTGAGGCAATGTATCCATGCCACCGCTCGCCATGGCCGCGACACGATGAAAGACTTCAAGCGGGATGTTTGCTGCGTTTGCGGCTGCAATGAATTCATCGGACATCGCGGCAAGAGCGATGCTCATGCCGCCGGAAGCCGAGCCGGTGATGCCGGCGAGCGCCGTCACGGTGACGGCTTCATTGACGAGGGGATTAGGGATCGCCCTGAGCGCAGCGGAAACCGCCGCAAAGCCCGGCAACAGCGCAATCACTCCACCGAACCCATATTCGGACGCGGTATTGAGCGACGCAAGCAAAGCCCCGGCGACCGCCGCCTTGCTGCCATCCGCGAATTTTGCAAGCACGGGACGCCAGGCAAAGATGAACACCGTCAATATGCCAAGGAGCAGTGCGCCCTCGACTGCCCAGATGGCCGCCACTGGACCAATCTGCGTAACGATCGCATGGCCGCCGAGTGTGACTTCGTGCTTCGAGCCGTAAGCCCGAGGCACCAGAAACGTGAACATGAAGTTCGTGACGCCCACCACGACCAGCGGCGCGATGGCAATCCACGGCTTGGGCAATTCCTGCGCTTCGAATGGCTCCGGCTCGTTGAGAAGTTCCGTGCCGTAGCCTTCCCCGCGCTTGTGTGCCGCACGTCGGCGGTTCTCGATATAGGCGAGACCAAGGCCGAAAACGAAAACGCTGCCGATGAGCCCCAGCACTGGCGCGGCCCACGTCGTTGTATTGAAGAAGGTCGTGGGAATGATGTTCTGGATTTGCGGCGTTCCAGGCAAGGCATCCATCGTGAAGCTGAATGCGCCGAGCGCGATCGTGCAGGGGATAAGCCGCTTTGGAATATCGCCCTGGCGGAACATCTCGGCCGCGAACGGATAGACCGCGAACACAACGACGAACAATGACACGCCGCCATAGGTCAGGATTGCGCAGACGACGACGATGGATAATACAGCGCGCTCCCGGCCGAGCACGCCGATGACGGCGGCGACGATCGACTTGGAAAAACCCGAAAGCTCGATGACTTTGCCGAAGACTGCGCCCAGCATGAAAACAGGAAAATAATTCTTCACAAAGCCGACCATCTTTTCCATGAAGACGCTGGAAAATAATGGTGGAACCAGCGAAGGATCGGTCAGCAACACCGCGCCAAGCGCAGCGATCGGAGCGAACAGAATGACACTGTAGCCGCGATAGGCCACAAACATCAGAAAGATCAGAGCGCCCAGCACGATCAAGAGACTCATAACGACACTCCCTTTCTTCCAATGGCAGGCCAATGGATCGAGGCATGCTCAAGCTGTTGACGTGAGCATGGTCATGCGTTCGCGCTCAAGTTCGGTGATGATCTTGGCGTGGTGTTCGACTGCCTCGGCCAACAGGTCCCGGATCGAGATAACGGTTATGGGCGTATCGTTCTCGACCACCGGCAGGTGACGAATGCCGTGCAGGTGCATCAGCTTCAGACAGTCTGCGAACGTCTTCGCAAGATCAACCTTGATAACATCTCGGACCATGATGTCCGCTACCGGCGCAAGTTCTGGGGACTTCCCGGCAAGCACGAGCAGCCGCACGCAATCACGTTCGGAAAGAACGCCTGCGATTGCCCCATGCTCCGTAACCAGGACAAGACCAATGTTTTTTTCGGCCATGAGACGCATTGCCGTGAGCGCGTTATCCTTGGGGCCGACGGTCCACAGGGATCTCGGCTTTGCACCAAGGATCTGTTTCAATGAACGATAAGCCAGAATTTCTTCCGGCCGTCGGAGCGGATGATACATGACACCTCCCGGGTACGAAGAGGCTCGGAGTGAGCTGACAATGCTTGTCTGGTTGAAGCGGCGCGCACCGCAGCCTTAAGCTTGGAGCCTTGCTCCCGGCTTTCGACGAAAACGTTGCATCGGCGTGGCCGTGCGCGAGCAATGTGCTGGAGGCAGACCGGACCTCATTGATCTATGTCAAGCCGTATGAACTTGTTTGGGCGTCCGCTGTGCCTTAGCGCGAAAACGTGACCCGACTGGTCCGCTGGCTCCACAGCGGCCAGCATACAGAGCCCTTCTGGGAGGCTCACATGAATAGCTCGTCATCCCCAAATGGCTCCTCGGCATATCTTGAAAGCCTGATGCAAGCCGGCCAGCAATCAATGAAGCAATTTGACGATGCGCTCGTCAGCGCAATGGGCGTAGAGGGCAAGCCACCCACGCGTGGCGGCTCATGGCCATTTGCCGTTGCGGCAAACTTGCAATGGCAGTTTTGGTCTCCGATTGTGGGGTTCTGGAAAGGCGTTCTCGGTAACGCATCTGCAGCAGGTTCAGGGCGGTCGGGCCGCGAAAGGCGCTTCCAGGACGAGGCTTGGCAGCACTCGCCTTACTACCAACTTATCAAGAAATCCTACTTAATGACTTCAAAGCAATTGGCTGAGTTTGTCGATCAAGCCCCGGTCGACGAAAAATCGAAGCTGCAGCTTCGCTTCTACGCGCGTCAATTCATCGATGCGATGAGCCCGTCGAATTTCCCCGCGACTAACCCGGAGGTCATTCGAACAGCAATCCAGACGGGTTCAGCGAGCCTGGTGGCCGGGATGCAGAACTTGATTGAAGATCTCCAAAAAGGGCGTATCACCCGGGTCGACGAATCCGCTTTTGAGGTGGGTCGCAATCTGGCAGTAACGCCCGGATCGGTCGTCTTCGAGAACGAACTGATTCAGCTCATCCAATATACGCCGCAGACGGCGGAGGTCGAGAAAACACCGCTCCTGATGGTGCCACCTTGCATTAACAAGTACTATTTGCTCGATCTCGGCGTGGGAAATTCGTTTGTCGAATATGCGGTCTCTCAAGGGCATCAGGTATTCCTGATTTCGTGGCGAAGCGCCGTTCCTGAGATCCAGCATCTAACCTGGGACGACTACCTGAATCTCGGGGTGCTCAAGAGCATCGAGGTTGTGCGCGACATTGCCGATATCGATAAGGTTCATACGCTGGGCTTTTGCGTCGGGGGCACCATTTTGAGCTGCGCAGCAGGGGTTCTTGCCGCGCGCGGAGAAGACAAGCTCGCAACCATGACCCTCCTGACCACGATGATCGATTTCGCAGATACCGGGGAAATCGGTCTGCTGATTGACCAGAATTCCGTCGCCCTGCGCGAAGCGACGATAGGACAAGGCGGTATTCTGCCTGGCAAGGAACTGGCCTTTACCTTTGGAACCCTACGCGCCAACGATCTGATCTGGCGCTACGTTGTCGAGAGTTATCTAAAGGGTGCGACGCCTGACGCCTTCGACCTGCTCTACTGGGATTCCGATAGTGTCAGCTTGCCGGGGCCGATGTACTGCTGGTACACGCGCAACGCCTACGTTGAAAACAAGATCAAGGAGCCCGGCGCGACCACCCAATGTGGTGAACGGATTGACCTCTCAAAGACGAAGGTGCCGATGTTTATACTGGCCTCTCGCGAGGACCATATCGTGCCTTGGCAGAGCGCGTTTCGCTCAAAGGACCTCATGGGAAGAGATCCGCGCTTTGTGCTCGCCGCCAGCGGTCACGTTGCTGGCGTGATCAACCCGCCGGCCCGCAACAGACGGAGTTATTGGGTCAATGACAATCTGAATTGCGACGCGAAGAATTGGCTGGAAAACGCCGAGGAGAAGCCGGGAAGCTGGTGGCCGGACTGGGATAGCTGGATGAAGGCCCGTTCCAGCGGCACCGTTCAGGCCCCAAGGGAATTGGGCAACGCTACTTTCCCTGTGATCGAGCCCGCGCCCGGCCGGTACGTCAGGCAAAAATCAAATTGATGTATCTCAGATATGACTTTCAGAACGTCA
>JBATYU010000731.1:0-4804 GCA_049674245.1 Bradyrhizobium sp.
AGCAGGTACAACAGCCGCCTCCGCCGCCGCCACAGCAGCGGCCCGGGGGGTTGTTCGGCGGCCTGTTCGGGAACTAGGTGTTCTAGCCTTACTGCGTCATCAAATCCTCATGGTGAGGAGGCGCGCACGCGCCGTCTCGAACCATGAGGCCCCGGTGCCGATTTCCGGGCTTCATCCTTCGAGACGCTTGGCTCACGCAAGCTCCTCAGGATGAGGGATATTGTCGGTTATGACGCAGTAAGACTAACCGGCGCTTCCCGCGATAATCCCGAGTGCTTCCGCGCCGCTGACCGGCCGGTCGAGCGGCAGCCTTCTAAAATCGCCCGGCTCGCCCTTGATCGCCTTGTCGAGCAGCGCGGTGTATCGCCGCCGCGAGATTTCGACCGCGCCAAAGCTCCTCAGATGCTCGGTGACATATTGGGTGTCGAGCAATTCGAAGCCGCCCACGATCAGCCGCGCCACCAGATGCACCAGCGCCACCTTCGAGGCGTCGCGGACGTGGTGAAACATGCTCTCGCCGAAAAAGGCGCGTCCTAGGCTCACTCCATAGAGTCCGCCGACCAGGTCGTCATTGCGCCAGACTTCGACGCTGTGACAATGCCCAAGTTCATGCAGGGCGCAATAGAGATCGCGGATGCGCTTGTTGATCCAGGTGTCCTCGCGGCCCGTTTGCGGCGCGGCGCAGCCGGCGATCACCGCCTTGAACGCGGTATTGACGGTGACGGCGAACTCATCCGAGCGCACGGTGCGGGCGAGCCGGGCGGCGATACGGAAGCCGTCGAGCGGAATCACGCCGCGCATTTCCGGCTCGACCCAGAACAAGGTCGGGTCGTCAGCGCTTTCGGCCATCGGGAAGATGCCGCAGGCATAGGCGCGCAGCAGCACTTCGGGCGTGATTTCGGAAGAGGCGGAGTCGCGCGAGGTCATCGGCGGAATAATAGCAGGGTACATCGACGCGCGCGATGGATTCGAACGAGGGCACTGCGAACGGGATCAAGCTCCATGGCGAGGTCGCTTTGCGCAAAATTTACGCCGAAGCTCTGACGTGGAAATCGAACCGTTACGCCGCCTGGATATCCGCGAGGAAATGGTCAATCTCGGCACGTAAACTCGAGGTTTGCCTGCCCAGCTGATCCGCCGCCGCGAGAACGCGGCTGGCTGCCGTCTCGGTCGCCGCGATGCCCAGACTGACGCCGCCGATGTTGGCGCTTACGTCGGCGGTCCCATTTGCGGCATCCTCGGTATTGCGAACGATCTTCTGGGTTGCAACACCTTGCTGCTCGACGGCCGAAGCGATTGAAACCGAGATCTCGTTGACCTGACCGATGGTGCCACCAATCCCCTTGATGGCTTCGACCACGTTGTTGGTCGCGACCTGAATTGCCGTTATCTGGCTGGCGATCTCCTCGGTCGCTTTCGCCGTCTGGCTGGCGAGACTCTTTACCTCCGAAGCGACCACGGAAAAACCTCTGCCCGCTTCGCCGGCACGTGCCGCCTCGATCGTGGCGTTGAGTGCCAGGAGATTGGTCTGGCTTGCGATACTGTTGATCAGCTGGACCGATTCGCCGATGCGGTCTGCCGCTTCGACAAGCTCGCGCACGCTGCCATCGGTGCGTTGCGCCTCGCCGACGGATTGGCCGGCCATCTCGCTGGCGTGGGTGACCTGGCGGGCGATTTGCTCGATCGAGGTCGACAGCTCCTGTGACGCCGCAGCAACGGTCTGCACGTTGCCGGTCGCTTGCGCCGAGGCGCTTGAGACAGCTGACACCCTAAGATTTGTCTCAAGCGCCGTGCTTGACACCGTTTCGGACGCGCCGCGCAACTCGGTTGCGGCCTCCGTCAGGGCCTGCAACGATGCACTCACGGCGCGATTGAATTCGCCCACGGATTGCTCGACGTGCTGCTGGCGGCGCTCCTTTCGTGCCTGTTCCTCGCGCTGTCCGGCCTCGAGCCGGCGCGCCTCGATCATATTATCCTTGAAGACTTGCAAAGCCCGGGCCATTTCGCCTATTTCGTCGCGATCATTGGCTGCGACGACCTCGGCCTCCATATCGCCGCCCGAAAGCGCAGCCATTGCCGCTGTAATACGGCGCAGCCGGAGCGCCAAGCCGCGTGCTAGAAAAATTCCGAACCCATCAACGATCGCCAGGCCGATCAGGCTGACGGCGGCGATCGCCGCGATCTGAAAACTGCGCGCATCGGACAGCTCGACCACCTGCTCGTCGGCGGTCTTGCGCACGGAGTTCAGCAACGCGGTGACCGTCGTCTCGATCTGCATGTTGGCCTCGGAGAACGGGCCGTTGAGCACTTCGATCGCCTTGTCCTGGACGAAGCTCTCGGCGAAGTCGAAAACCGCGACTGCTTGCTTGCGAAGCGTTTGGAACAGCGCGGCGAGTTGAGGTACCTTGTCTTGGGCCGCAGTGGCAACGAGCGGAGCCAGCCGCGCAAGGGTGGCATCGAGCTCCGCGTTCAAGGCAACGAAGCCAGCACGATATTTTTTTTGCCGGTCGAGTTCTGTCTCGGCCGGCGCGCGACTGACGAATCCGCGCTGCCGCTCGAACAACAGGGCAAGGTGGGAGGCCTCTTCGATGCCGAGCGCACCCCTATCATGGAGAAGCCGACCCGCCTCCACCATGCGATTGGAGCCTATGACGGAGGCGCCAATCACGAGAAAGAGCGCAAGGGTGGCGAGAGCCAATAAAAGATAGAGCCTAGCGACAATGCTCAAGCGGGCAAGGATCAACGATTCTCTCCAAACTGTAGTGTCGTTTGGCTAGTTGGGCTTGCCGGCTTTCGCGGCGGCTTCGATGACCTGCTTGATCTCAGCTGTCTCCTCACCCATGGTGACGAGGATGAGCGGCTGAACGATCGGCCTCTCGCCGCGCAGCTCGGCAACCGAGCCGTCGATCGAAACCGGGGCGAGGATGCCGATCGCATCAGGAAGCTGCGACACGATCTTCGCCACCTGCGTGGCGTTCGGCATGGCGCGCGCATCACTCGGCAGCGAACTGCCCTTGATCAAGCTCGACTCGACCATCGCGCGCAGGCCGTCGCCGGGTTGCGCCGCAACAACGACAATCGGCTGATCGGCGCCGCCGATTTCTTTCCAGTTCTTGATCTTGCCGGTGAAAACATCGGTGAGTTGGGCGTTCGTCAGCGATTTCACCGCGTTGCTCGGGTGTACGGCAAATGCGACACGGCTTTCGCCAATCTGGTGCGCTTTGAGGCGAGTGCCATCGACGGAGCCCGGCGTCTTTTCGTTGAGCTTCTTGACTTCGTCTGCGAGCGGCGCCGAAATCATTGCGATCTGCGCCTTGCCCTCGATCAGATCGACGATGCCACGCCCCGAACCGTTGCCGACGATGTCAAGCTGCTGGCCGGAAGCCTTTTCGATCTCCGCCTTCTTTGGCGTCAATATCATGTTGTTGACGGTCGTCGACCCGTGCAGGCTGACCTGCCCGGCCGCGGCCATGCTCGTCGTTGCCAGTACTGACGAGAGAACAACCAAAATAAGTTTGAGCATACAAGCCCCCGAAATAGATTTGCCCGATTATCTTGCTACTGCCAAATTGATAAATATTCCGTTAACCATTTTTGGCGTCTGCCAGATAACCTCGGCAACGACGTGAGCATACCAGACCGTGTGCGCGTGGCATCAGGACACGGCGAACTCGCCTCTCACGTAGAGGATTTCGACTCGCCCGCGTGGAAAATCTAGAAGATCACCGAAACGCCGGAACGGGCGGTTGGTTCCGGGAATTCGAAGATTGTTCCTTTGGGAAAGAGTCGTTCAGCTGGGTTGGCCGGCCAGATACTGTTCGAGCCAATGGATGTGATAGTCGCCATCGATGATGTCGGGCTCCCGCACCAGCGCGCGGAACAGCGGCAGCGTGGTCTCGATGCCGTCCACCACCATTTCGTCGAGCGCGCGGCGCAGGCGCATCAGGCACTCCTGGCGGGTCTTGCCATGGACGATCAGCTTGCCGACGAGGGAGTCGTAATAGGGCGGGATGACGTAGCCCTGATAGACCGCGGAATCGATCCGCACGCCCAGCCCGCCGGGCGGGTGGTATTGCTGGATCCTGCCGGGGGAGGGACGGAAGGTCACGGGATTTTCGGCATTGATCCGGCACTCGATCGAGTGGCCGCTGATGACCACTTCATCCTGCGTGACCGGCAAATCGCCGCCGGCCGCGATGCGGATCTGTTCGAGCACGAGATCGATATCGGTGATCATTTCGGTGACGGGATGTTCGACCTGGATGCGGGTGTTCATCTCGATGAAGTAGAACTCGCCGTCCTCATAGAGGAACTCCACCGTGCCGACGCCGAGATATTTGATCGCCTGCATCGCCTTCGCAACCGTCAGCCCGATCTTGCTGCGTGCCGCGGCGTCGAGCGCGGGCGAGGGGCCTTCCTCCCAGACCTTTTGATGACGTCGCTGCAGCGAGCAATCGCGTTCGCCGAGATGGATCGCGCCGCCGCGGCCGTCGCCGAGCACCTGGATTTCAATATGGCGCGGCTTCTGCAGATATTTCTCGAGATAGACCGAGGCATCGCCGAACGCCGATTTGGCCTCGTGGGCCGCGGTCGAAAGCGCCAGCGCCAGGTCTTCGGCGGTTTGCGCGACCTTCATGCCGCGCCCGCCCCCGCCTGCGGCAGCCTTGACCAGCAGCGGAAAGCCGATTGCTTTCGCAATAGCCATCGCGTTCTCGTCTGGCGCGACCGCGCCGTCGGAGCCGGGCACCACGGGAATGCCGAGCTTCTTGGCGGTTTTCTTGGCCTCGATCTTGTCGCCCATCAG
>JBATYU010000732.1:0-4128 GCA_049674245.1 Bradyrhizobium sp.
CTGCAAGGGCATCGGCAGCGCGCCGGGACTGTCGGGTCCGCGGTCCCAGGCATCGGTCCAGACCGAGCGCAACTGTCGCGCCGGCTTTCCGGTGCGACCCTTTGATCTGACGGCGTCGCGCGAGGAGGCCGCGATCATTTTTTCGCGGAAGATCTCGGTCGTTTCGGATTCCACCGTCGCCAGCCACACCGAACCGGTCCACACCCCCGCAGCGCCCATCGCCATGCAGGCCGCCATCTGCCGGCCGGTCACGATGCCGCCCGCGGCCAGCACCGGCACGTCGCGGACCGGTTTAATCGCCTTGATCACCTCGGGCACCAGCACCATGGTCGAAACCTCGCCGCAATGGCCGCCCGCTTCAGTGCCCTGCACGACCAGGATGTCGACGCCGGCCGCCACTTGACGAAGCGCATGTTCCTTGGCGCCGACCAGCGCCGCGACCGGGACGCCGTGCTTCTTGCCCATCTCGATCATTTCTTTCGGCGGCACGCCGAGCGCATTCGCGATCAGCCGGATCGGATGGCGGAACGATACTTCGAGCACCTCCAGCGCGCGCCTGGCGTCGAATGGCTGCGGCTGGTTGTCGGCGACGTTGGTCGTCGTCAACTCGACGCCGTATTTGTGGAGGAGGTTGCGGGTGAAATCGCGGTGCTCTTGCGAGATGCGCGCTTCCAGGCTTTTCCAGGTGACGTCCTTTTCACCCGCCGTCGAAATGTTTTCGGGGATCAGCACGTCGAGGCCATAGGGCTTGCCGTCGGCGTGATCGTCGATCCATTTCAGTTCCTGCTCGATCGATTCGGGCGAATGCGCGGTAGCCCCCAGCACGCCGAAACCGCCGGCGCGGCTGACGGCTGCGACCACGTCGCGGCAATGGCTGAAGGCCAGGAGCGGGAATTCAATTCCCAGCATGTCGCAGATCGGCGATTTCATGGACTTCCTCCCTGCGGCGGTTTTGTCATCTTGTTTGAAACGGCGAAACGCTTGGGAAACGCTAGCCCATCATGGACGGTCGTGCCAGGCGCGAGACTGGATACCCGCTTCTGCGGGTATGACTGTCGGGATACCTCAGCCCGCATTTTTGTCTCTTGCGCTTTCACCGCAAGCGGTGGAATGCTCATTGACAAACCAGCCAGTTCGAGGGAGCGCCGAAGGATGTCCGCCTTGCCATCAATGCCCGGCAAAAGCCAGGCCGCGGAGGCTTACGATGCCGTCGTGGTCGGCGCCGGCTTTGCCGGCATGTACATGCTGCACCGGCTGCGCGGGATCGGACTATCGGTGCGGGTCTATGAGCAGGGCAGCGGCGTCGGCGGCACCTGGTACTGGAACCGTTATCCCGGCGCCCGTTGCGACGTCGAAAGCATGCAGTATTCCTATTCGTTCTCCGACGAATTGCAGCAGGAGTGGGACTGGAGCGAGCGCTACGCGCCGCAGCCGGAAATTTTGCGATATGCCAACCACGTCGCCGACCGATTTAATCTCCGCAGCGAGATTCAATTCAATACCCGCGTCGATCAGGCCGTCTTCGACGAGAGCGCCAATATCTGGTCGGTCGCTACTTCCGACGGCAAGACGGTGACCGCGAAATTTGTCGTGCTGGCCACCGGCTGCCTGTCGAACGCGCGGGTGCCCGACATCAAGGGTCTCGATCAATTTAAAGGCCAAGTCTATCACACCGGCCATTGGCCGCATGAACGGATAGATTTCACGGGCCTGCGTGTCGGCGTCATCGGCACCGGCTCGTCCGGCATTCAGGCGGTGCCTGTGATCGCCGAACAGGCGAAACATCTCACGGTGTTTCAGCGCACGCCGAACTATTCTATCCCCGCTCGCAACGCGACGCTGACCGAGCAGGAGCGGCAAAAATTCCGGCAAAACTATCCGGAGATACGGCGCTTTGCGCGCGAGGAGGCGAAGAACGGCATCTATACCGATCTGCCCGATCGCGGCGCGCTCGATGACGGCAATAATGAGCGCCGCGCCAGGTACGAGGCGCGCTGGCAGCACGGCGGCCTCACCTTCATGTCGGTCTACAACAATCTCGCGCTCGACCAGGCGGCCAACGACACCGCCGCCGATTTCGTGCGCGAAAAGATCGCCGAGATCGTCAAGGACCCGGCGACGGCAAAGCTGCTGCAGCCCATCACCTATCCGATCGGAACCAAGCGCATCTGCATCGACACCGATTATTTCGAGACTTTCAATCGGCCGAACGTGACGCTGGTCGACCTCAAGTCCGATCCGATCGAGGAGATTCTTCCGAACGCGGTGCGCGCCGGGGCCAAGGATTACGAGATCGATGCCTTGGTGCTCGCGACCGGTTTCGACGCGATGACGGGTTCGGTTGCAAAAATCGACATCAGCGGCCGCCATGGCGAGAGGCTGAACCAGAAATGGGCGGAGGGGCCGAAGACCTATCTGGGCCTGATGAGCGCGGGTTTTCCCAATCTCTTCATCATCACCGGCCCCGGCAGCCCGTCGGTGCTCTCAAACATGATCGTGTCGATCGAGCAGCACGTCGACTGGATCGCCGACTGCATCGCCTACATGCGCGACCGCGGCTTTGAGGCGATGGAGGCCAACAAGGATGCCGAGGACAAGTGGGTCGCCCATGTCAACGAGGTTGCCTATACCACGCTCTATCCGCAGGCCAATTCCTGGTACATGGGCGCCAACATTCCGGGCAAGCCGCGGATCTTCATGCCCTATATCGGCGGCGTCGGGCCGTACCGGCAGATTTGCAACGACATCGCCGCCAAGGGCTATGAGGGCTTTGCGATGACGGCGGCGGCGCGGCCGCAAAAGATCGCGGCGTCGTCCTGACCATGGGCACGTTCGAAAAAGGCGCCGTTCGCATCCACTACGAGGAGGCCGGGTCCGGCTTCCCGTTGCTGCTGATCGCCGGCGGTGGACTGAACTCGACGATCTCAGGCATCACCGGCAGTTATCCGCCCTTCAACGCGATCGAGGAGTTTAGGGGCGAGTACCGCTGCATCGCGTTCGACCTGCGTAACGCCAATGCCGGTCAGTCCTCAGGTCCGCTCGAGATCGACCGTCCCTGGGATTCCCACACCGATGACCAGCTCGGTCTGATGGATCATCTCGGCATCGACAGGTTCATGGTGCTGGGTTTTTGCATCGGCGGTCCTCTCATCTGGAATCTGTTGAAGCGGGCGCCCGATCGCATTGTCGCAGCCGTGCTGGCGCAGCCCAGCGGATCGCGCCCCGAGATGCGCGACCTGTTCTACGATAACAATAGGAAAGGCTGGGGTCCGGAGCTCATCAAACGCCGGCCGGAGATCACGATGGACGCGGTCGATAAATTCCTGACCGGGATGTATCGCACCGACCCCGATTTCGTGTTCACCGTGACGCGCGATTTCGTGCGCCATTGCCAGACGCCGGTCCTGATCCTGCCCGACGATATCCCGGCCCATCCCTATGCGGTGGCCATGGAGACGGCGATGCTCGCGCCCAGGGCTGAGGTGAGCATGTTTCCGTGGAAGGAGCCCAAGGAGCGGATTCCCTTGGCGGTGCGCCAGATCCGTTCCTTCCTCCGCGCGCATCGGCCTGCTTAGGCTTGAGCGGCAGCAGGCCGCTTGATTTAGTCTTGCGCCAGCTTTCGTCGCTCCAGCACGGCGACGACGATCAACGCAATGCCGCCTAAGACCATATTTGCGCCCAGCAATAGTCCTGGAGCCCATATTGCAATTTCTGGAAGACCAACGAACATAAGCCCGGCGAGAATGACATCAATGACGCCGCTTGCCCGAATCCATCCGCTATAGGTCGAGAGATACTGGGAGCGCTTCAGCGGGTAACAAAATTTGGCAACGCCGCTCAAAGCAAAGAAAACAATGAGTATTACGGTAAGTGAAATCGCGCTGCTCAGTGGCCTTAGCAACAGTGCAATCCCTGCGATCACGCTCAGAATTGCTGCGAAAAGCAGCGAGCTAAATCCCGGCGCAGTACGGTCCCAAGCGTAAAACACCAGGGCTCCAGTCCCAGCAGAAACGAACAGCCAACCCAATGCGGTCGAGATCCCAAGAGTGATAAGCGGGGGAATGATAAGCGCAAGGCTGCCGAACAAAATCAGAGCAACCCCTTCGACAAGAAGGGCTGGCCAATGAA
>JBATYU010000733.1:0-3040 GCA_049674245.1 Bradyrhizobium sp.
CGGCGCCACGCCATTCTCAACCCAGTTGACGAGCGGGCTGAGCGCATCGAACGTGTTGGGGCCGGGGCCGCCGGAGCAGTGGTACATCCCGGGCACCATGAACAGCCGGGCGAAGCTCTGGGTCCGCCGCAGTCCCGGACTGCCGTCCGAGCTGAAGCTTGCCTGCTGGAACCCTTGGCCGTTATTTCCAACCAGAGCGTTGAAGTAGTTGATGCTGCTCTGCGATGGGATCAGCGGGTCGGCCCAGCCGTGATACAATAGGAGCTTGCCGCCATGCTCCCGGAACTCGCCGAGATCGGTGCTGTTGGCGTTCAGCACCTTGGCGAGCTGGTCATCGACCGTGTCGACGTCGTGGTGGAAGTCGAAGTTCGCGAAATTGACCGCACTCGACACTTGGCCGAAGCCCGGGCCGAACACCCAGTAGAACAGGCCGTCGAACGCCGCCTCGGGAAGCCGCTCCTGGAACGCCAGGCCGAGCGCGAGCACGTTGTCGGTCTCGTTGCCGCGTTCGGCGCCCGGATTGATGACCTGCCCGTTCACCGGGTCGATCGTGCCGGCGTAGTATTTCTGGATCGTCGTGACCTGATCGGCCGTCAGGCATGCCGGGGGCACCTTGCCGCCGGTGCACAACAGCGCCTTGGGATCGAAATGACAGTCCCGCGGATCGGTCAGGAACTGGTCGGTGCTGGCGCCGCCGTCCTGGCCGACGCACTGGGCGAGCACGGCCTGGTTGATCAGCGTCATCTGGCCAGTCTGGATGAACCGGCCGGGGCTCGCGTGGGTGTCCTGCCACAGCGAAAGCCCTGCCATGTGCAGGTGCGTGCGGTTGAACGCCGGCGCGCCCGCCAGGATGCCGTCGTAGTCGTCAGGGAAGCGCTGCGCCTCCATCAAGGCGTTCTGGCCGCCGGTGGAGCATCCGGCGAAATAGGCCTTATCCGCGTGCTCCCCGTAGAACGCCTTGCCAATCTCCTTGCCGCGCACGGTCATCAGGTGGATCGCCCGGAAGCCGAAATCCTTGATCCGCTCGGGATGCCCGAACAAGCCCGTCGTCGGCACCCCCGGATTGCCGAATGCCGTCGCCAGCGGATTGGTCATGCCATTCGAGCCACAGTACAGCGGATTGCATCCGGATGAACCGGTGCCGAGATCGCTGTTGGTTGACGCAAAGCCGGCCTGGATGCCACTGGCGAGCTCGCCGTAGGTGATCACTCCCTGGAAGCCGCCGCCGCCGGTGCCGAGGAACCTGCCGTTCCACTTCGTCTCGGGCAGCCAGACCTCGATCTTGATAGTGGAATCCGAGGTGGGGATCAGGCTCGCGGTGACCCGGCAGAAGGCCGGAAGGCCGGTGATCGGGGCGCCGCCGGGGGGAGTGAAGACCCCGGTGGTGTTGTCCGTCGCCGATGTGATCGTGGTGTCCGGTAGCTGCAAGGATAGGAGATTGGTGCACGGGCTCGCCATCGCAGGCGTGCCGGCGATCGCGACACCGGCAAACACGCCCATGGCCGCGCCGACGAGGTAGAGTCGATGACGCATCATTCTGTCCTCCCTGATTGTTGTAGTTTTATAGTACCGACAGGATACCCGATCGTCGTGACAGCTCAAGGATGATCTCGCGTAAGGCTGTCAACGCCTCGAGCATGATCCGCAAAAAGCATGCCCGCGGGCTGCGACCCGATGGGTGGCACCGGGTTTTTCGAAAAGATCATGCGCAAACAAAAAGATAGAGCGTGATGCGATGAGCGATCTACTCCGCCGCCTTCGCCGCGACATGTGGCCGATACCGCGTGGCCGGATGCGGCGCGGTAAGCCGTGCGCGACCGGCGCCGAATAATTTCTCGCGCAGCGTGCCGGGGCGGTAGGCGCTCTTGTAGCGCCCGCGCCGGGTCAGTTCCGGCACCAGCATGTCGGAAATATCCTCGAAATCGCCCGGCGAGACGGCAAACGGCACGTTCAGGCCGTCGACATCGGTCTCTTCGAACCAGGCCTCGATCTCGTCGGCGACTTTTTCCGGCGTGCCCACGATCACAGGTCCAATGCCGCCGATGCCGACATGTTCGGCGACCTCGCGCACGGTCCACACCCGGTCCGGATCGGCGCGGGTGATGTTGTCCATCGCGGTGCGGCCGGCATCGTTCTGGACATGGCGGACCTCTTGGTCGAGCGCATAGGTCGAGAAATCAACGCCGGTCCAGCCCGACATCAAGGTGAGCGCGCCCTCCGGGCTGATGTGGCGGCGATAGTCTTCGTATTTGGCCTTGGCCTCGGCCTCGGTTCGCCCGAGGATGATCGTCATCATGCTGAACATCAGGATTTCGGCCGGGTCGCGGCCGGCCTTCGCGGCGAGCTCGCGAATAGCCGCGACGCGCGGCGCGATGATTTTTGCCGAAGGCCCCGACATGAACACGCATTCGGCATGTTTTGCGGCGAATTGCCGTCCGCGCGGCGAGGTGCCCGCCTGATACAGCACCGGGGTGCGTTGCGGCGACGGCTCGCTCAGATGAATGGCATTGAGCCGGTAGTTGTTGCCCTCGTGCCGGACGCGATGCACCTTGGCAGGATCGGCAAAGATGCCGCGCGCGCGATCGCGCACCGCCGCGTCGTCCTCCCAGCTTCCTTCCCAGAGCTTGTAGACCACTTCCATGTATTCATCGGCGATGTCGTAGCGATCGTCATGCGCGGTCTGCTTGTCCTTGCCGGCGCCGCGCGCGGCGCTGTCGAGATAGCCGGTCACCACGTTCCAGCCGATCCGCCCTTCGGTGAGATGGTCGAGCGTCGACATTCTCCTGGCAAAAGGATAGGGCGGCTCGAACGACAAATTGCTGGTGACGCCGAAGCCGAGATTCTGCGTCACCGCCGCCATCGCCGAGATCAAGAGCAGCGGTTCGTTGGCCGGCGTCTGCGTGGCATGGCGCAGCGCCGCGTCCGGACTGCCGCCGTACACGTCATAGACGCCGAGCACATCGGCCAGAAAAAGCCCGTCGAACCGTCCCCGCTCCAGCGTCTTCGCCAGATCGAGCCAGTACGGCAGCCGGTTATATTC
>JBATYU010000734.1:0-4583 GCA_049674245.1 Bradyrhizobium sp.
ATGTCAGAATCAAAGGACCACTAGCAAATATATGTTTCTAGTGGAGTTTTGGACTTGACATTCGCTTGACGAGCCCGCGGTGGATGGGTAGCGAATGTCAAATCCACTCCACAGTCGAGAAGTCCGACACAAATTGATACAAGAAGAAATGATAGCTTAACAATCAATGATTTAATGTCGGAGCATCGGATACATCCTATGCTCCTGATCGGCACAATTCCCGCGGTTTGGTTGGTAACGTCCCTGGCTGTTCTGCTTCTGCTTCCCGCGCGTTGGGGGGGACGTTGGATGGCCAGCAGGGGCACAAATTCCTTTCAGGGCGTGTTACTTTGTGTCGCGGCTGCGAAACTATTCGTTGTTTGGACCGCTGCGTCTCTCGTCTTTGCGAGATCTGGCTTTCTTCCTCATGTCGAGACGGGCAAAAGTGGATTTGGGATATTGCTTGTTGCCGTTTTGTTTTTCGTCCCCGTGTTTTCCGCGTTGATGCCTGGTTTCCGACGTGCCCAGGCAACCCAAAAGCTTTCTATCGACGGGGCAGTCGGGTGAGCGCAGATTGGCCGCGTGGCCTAATCATCCTGATCGCTTTTTTCGCTGTATTGATCATGTTTGTTTGGGGTGCCATCGAAAACAACCGAGACCCCAACTCTGAAAGTCTCAAGCGTGTTACGATATATTTCGTGGTGTTCTACGTGTTTTCTCTGGTTGGCGTCGCGTTTTTCAGCGACTGAAACGCTCGGTTTCGACCTATGCCCGAGCTGTCACAACCCACGTTGCCGCATTTAGCCTGACCCCATCAGGTCCATCGTGTGCCGCAAGCGCTGATCGCACTGCCGGTAGCGCCGCGGCCCGGAGCTCGGGATTTTCCCGAAGAATCTTGCCCAAAGCGCCGACCCGCAAACAAATCGCCAGCATCGTATCGAGGTCGCCGCTTCCAACCTGCTCGTCATGGGCAGTGATCTCGATCTCCCCGAAACCCGCGCTTTCCAGAATGCCGCGCACGCGATCGGGGTTAGCGAACGCGAACGGGCCGGGCCCGTCCGGATCGTGAGCGGGCTGCGGCGGCAAATGAGCGGACGCGGCCCTAAGCGGCACGATATCGATCGGGTTCTCCTCCAGCGCTCGCCAACAGACGAAGGCTACTCGCCCATTCGGCCTGAGGCTGCGACGAATATTGATGAACGCCGCGGTGGAATCAGCGAAGAACATAACCCCGAACCGCGAGAACGCGGCGTCGAACGAAGCCGGTTCGAATGGGAACACCTGGGCATCTGCCTGGACGAACCGCATTCGCTCGTACCCATTGGCCGCGCGCTGCGCGAACGTCAGCACCGCAGCCGACAGATCTATCCCCACAACCGTGCCGTCCGGCGCGATTAGCCGGGCAAGCTCCAGCGTCGTCTCGCCCCCGCCACAGCCTATGTCCAGGACGCTCTCGCCAGGGCGCGGCGCAAGCGCCGCCAACGCGCGCCGACCAAGCGGAGCGAGTTGTAGTTCCAACGGCTCGCGGACCTCCACCCACGCGGCGACCCGCAACTCCTCTCGGCTCGGCGCGATCTGGTCCATGCTGAGTCACCGTAATTCATGGGTTCACGAGACAAAACCGTTACATCTTCTTCAGCGTGACCGTAGCCGATCCCTTGTTGTTGTCGTAGAACGTCGCGAACAGCCACGGGAAGAAGATCGAAGTATCGTTGACATAGACGAACACCTCGCCCTCGCTGCGGGCCCTGAATTCTGCGGACCAACGGGTCTTGTCGCCGGTATCCTGCACGAAGTCCGGAAGATGCTCCTCCAGTCCCGTGCTGCCGACGCGGATGATCGGCCTGAACCAGTTTGACCAGATCAGCCGTTTGAACGGGATGCCTCCTATTTGTCGCCAGCTCCCAAGCAAAAATCCCCTTGGGTCCGCAGATATGTCCTTGTCGATCCAGGGATCGCTCTGCGGGATCGTCAACGTGACAAGGTATTTCTCGTCATGGGTAACCTTCAACCCGGTCGGGTGGCACAACTCATTGGTCCGGAAGACGTCGGTGTAGCCAACCGATTTTTGTCCGACAGTTCCTTGTTCCGTCACGTCGATCGCGTGACCGGTCGGCCTGCAGAACAGGCCGAGCGTATTGGCCGTGCCAAAGGCGAGCCACCAGAACAGCCACCACATGATGATGGTGGGAACGACCCAGTGCGTGAGGACATAAAAGAAAACCTGGTAAGCCTTGTACCGCCGCAGCTGATAAACGGCGGCACGCCAGCCCGTCAGCTTGACGTAAGCCGTCGGCTCGTGCCAGGCGACGCGGGATACGTCGTAAATGGTCTGCCGCAGGTTCGCGCCGACGAGCATCAAGACACCGATCGTGATCACGCCTATCAGCGTGAATCCCGGCGCGCCGCGGAAGGCAACAAACCACGGATCGAGAAATTTGGGCAGGAACGATGCCGCAGCGTCAACGACGGGATTGACAAAGCCGCCGACGGCGTCACGGCCGAATTCCGGCCAATAAATCACGAAGAAGGGAATGAAGACGACAAAGGCCGTTGCAAAGGCGGTGAGGAAATACGCCACGCGCCGCAGCCAGATCCAGTTCCAGACGTCGTCTTGAACGGATGACCGCCACTGTCCCGGATCGACCGCATGCGGGCCATCGGAGATCGCGCCATCCTTGGCAGTGAGCTTGTAGAACTCTGGCGCGGGGACGACGACGGGCGCATATCGATCCGTGCCCCCCTCGATACGCCCGAAGACGGATTCGTGGATGGTCGGCAACGGCGTTGGAAGCAAGGTATCGCCCGCGCTCGGATGCAATTCGGCGATGATCTCGGGATGCATATCCTTCTCGCCGCGCGCCAGCCGCTTGATCGTGCGCCAGTCATCTTTGATCGATGGCTTGTAGGGCGGAGCTTCGTAAAGCTCCTTCAGATTGCGCGGCTTGTAGCGATAATAGCTTGCGAACCCCTTTCGGGAATCGTTGAGCTTGTCAGTCGGGTCGATCTGAGGGTCGATCAAGAGCTGCCGCTGCTCGTCGAGATAGTGCAGGCCATACGCCGCCGCGCGATCCATCATCCAGTCCAGCGCCACAAAGGAAAGGCCGTTCTGCGGATAGCCGCCGCCGACATCGGCGTGCACGCCGGTAAACCACACCTGGCTGAGACGCTGCCGATCGACCGGCGGCAGATCTTCGCGCGCCTGCGGCAACGGTTCCAGCTTCTTGGCCTCCTCACTGCGCGGATCGTGATCGACCATGAACAACCACTCCTTTTCGACACCGCCAACGTTGGCCCTGGCACGCAAATAGCGTTCGTCCCAGACCACGGGGGTGAACGCGTCGCGCTCGTCTTCCAGCGACAGGGCGTGGCAGGCACGCAAAACCTTCGCGCCAAGGAAGCGATCGGGCATCGATAGCGGCCAAATCCAGTAGTCGATCGCGCGCGTCATCTCCTGGATTGGACCGCCATAGGCGTCGACGGTGTCCCAGACCCCGACGAAGTGTATGCTTTCGACCGGCACCATCTCCGGCGCCTTCACCGTCTGGCCGCGCAGCCGCCGCCAGCAGCCGATCACCCAATCGCGGACGCCGCGCAGATCGATGTGGAGATAGCCGAGATATCTGAGAATGCCGCTATCGAACCGGCGCCGATAGTTGCGATAGGCATCGGCGGCAAAGCGGGCGAGATCGGCTTCGTTGTCCCTGTATTTGACGAGCCCCTGGGACGCAATCATGCCCGCCACGACGCGAATGGTGAAAGCACCGCGGCTGAAGCCGAAACAATAGATGCGATCGCCCTGCTCGTGGTTGCGGCAGCAGAAGCTGTAGATCGCTATGACATTGCGTTTCAGCCCGAAGCCGAAGATGCCGCCGAGGATCGCGAACAGTTTGAAGGACGAAGTCCCAACGCCGTCATCGTAGAAGGCGATCTGGTGCTCGGGATCGCGCAAATCGAGAATCTGGAACAGCCGCCAGACGTTGGTCTTGAAAATGGAGGCCGAGCTGTTGCCGGTGCCGTCCGATAGCAAAACAATGTTCTTCGACATGGATGCCCCCTCCCCGCACGTGTCGATTGCGCAAAAGCTGGCCCGGAATTGCAGGGAAAGCAAGCTGCAATCGGTACGGGAGAATGCCGCGGCGGCGCAACTGACCCGGTGCGCCGGCTACCACCTCAAGCACGTCGACGATCTTCAAGCGTGTGTTCGGCGAGGCGTGAGGCGGAGCAACTCGCAGGATAGGTTGAGCTCTTGCGAGGCGGATGTTAGTCAGTTTACGTTAGTGTCGGCAAATCGATCATCGATCAAAGCGCTTCGACGAACTCGACCATTCGACGGCGTTGATCGGGATCGGGCAACGGGCCGCGCATCGCGCCGGCATTGTCCGCCATGTGGCTGGGATCGCCGGTCCCCGGGATCACCGCGGTCACACGCGGGTCGCCGAGCAAAAATTTCAGGAAAAACTGTCCCCAGGAGTTCGCGAACACCCGCGCCCAGTCCGGCAATTCCTTGCCGTGCACTGCCCGGAATAATCTGCCATTGCCGTAAGGCAAGGCGGTCAGCACGCCGGCTCCGATTTCGGCGGCCAGTGGCAGGATGGTTTTCT
>JBATYU010000735.1:0-1821 GCA_049674245.1 Bradyrhizobium sp.
GGCCGACCCGCCGCGAGACGACGATCACAACGATCATGGTATTCGTGATGGTTGCGCTGGCTTCGATCTTCTTCTTCGCCTCGGATCAGATCATCCGCTATATCGTCACCTTGCTACTGGGCATCCACTGATGACAAGCGCCGCCACTCAGACGATCGATAAGCGCTGGTATATCGTTCACGCCTATTCGAATTTTGAAAAGAAAGTCGCGGAATCGATCCGCGAGCAGTCCAAGCAGCGCGGCCTCGAGGAGTTGTTCGAGCAGGTCCTGGTGCCGACCGAAAAGGTCACCGAAGTGCGCCGCGGCCGCAAGATCGACGCCGAGCGCAAGTTCTTCCCGGGCTATGTGCTGGTCAAGATGAAGTTGACCGACGAAGCGTTTCATCTGATCAAGAACACGCCCAAAGTCACGGGCTTCCTCGGCGCGGAAAACAAGCCGATGCCGATCTCGGAGGCCGAGGCCATGCGCATCCTGCACCAGGTGCAGGAAGGCGTGGAACGGCCGAAGGCTTCGGTGTCGTTCGAGATCGGCGAGAATGTGCGGGTGGCTGACGGGCCGTTCGCCTCGTTCTCGGGCGTGGTCGAGGAAATCGACGAGGCGCGTTCGCGCGTGAAGGTCGCGGTCTCGATCTTCGGCCGCGCCACGCCGGTCGAACTGGAATTCGCTCAGGTCGAGAAGGTCTGATCGTCATCGTCATGCCCGGACTTGATCCGGGCATCCATCAATCTTCGTAATAAGCATTTTGCGAAGAGGATGGATTGCCGGGTCAAGCCCGGCAATGACGAGAAGGGGAAGCGGCGACGCTTCCCAAAGAGCCGTGGGAGGAGATGGGTGATCGCCAGTCATCCGTTGAACCGCACCACGGTCCCAATGAAGCTTTTCGGAATCCTCCGGGAGCAGCATGAGGAGTAACAGATGGCAAAGAAAGTGACCGGATACCTGAAATTGCAGGTGCCGGCGGGTGCGGCAAATCCTTCGCCCCCGATCGGCCCCGCGCTTGGTCAGCGCGGTCTCAACATCATGGAATTCTGCAAGGCGTTCAACGCGCAGACGCAGAAGGAAGAAAAGAACACCCCGATTCCGGTGGTCATCACCATCTATGCGGACCGTTCCTTCACCTTCGAGATGAGGACGCCGCCGATGTCCTACTTCCTCAAGCAGGCCGCAAAAATCCAGTCCGGCTCCAAGGCGCCGGGCCGTGACAAGGCCGGCAAGGTGACCAAAGCGCAGGTGCGCGAGATCGCCGAGAAGAAGATGAAGGATCTCAATTGCGACACGATCGAATCGGCCATGAAGATGGTCGAGGGTTCCGCCCGTTCGATGGGCCTGGAAGTTGCGGGGTAACGGACCATGGCAATTGGAAAACGTTTGAAGAAGGCCCGCGAAGGCGTCGACCGCGAAAAGCTTTATCCGCTCGCAGACGCCATCAAGATGGTCAAGGAACGCGCGAAGGCGAAGTTCGACGAGACCATCGAACTGGCGATCAATCTTGGCGTCGATCCCCGTCACGCCGATCAGATGGTGCGCGGCGTGGTCAACCTGCCGAACGGCACCGGCCGTACGCTCCGCGTCGCCGTGTTCGCGCGCGGCGCAAAGGCGGACGAAGCCAAGGCAGCCGGTGCCGACGTCGTCGGCGCCGAGGATCTGGTCGAGAAGGTGCAGGGCGGCAACATCGATTTCGATCGCTGCATTGCTACCCCCGACATGATGCCGCTGGTCGGGCGCCTCGGTAAGGTGCTCGGTCCGCGCGGCATGATGCCGAACCCGAAGATCGGCACCGTGACCATGGACGTCACCGGCGCCGTGAAGGGCGCCAAGGG
>JBATYU010000736.1:0-4571 GCA_049674245.1 Bradyrhizobium sp.
AGCAGCAGGGCGGTGCGGCCGCCCGAGTTGATGACGGAGGCGATGGCCTGCACTGTGGCGTCGTCGGCCGCGTCGGGCGGCGCGATCTGCGGCACCGGTTCGGCCATCCCGCCCGCGCCCCAAGAGACATCGGCCGGCAGGATCAACGTGGCTACCTGACCCGGCAGGCCTTTGGCTGCCCTTACCGCGTCGACAGCGTCATGGCACAGCTCAGCCGTGCTCCGGGACGTGCGTACGAAGCCCGGCGAGACATTTCGCGCCACAGTCTCGATGTCGGATTGCAGCTGCGCATCGTATTGCACGTGATAGGTGGCGTGGTCGCCCACGATATTGACGACGGGGACCTTGCCCCTGCGGGCGTTGTGGAGGTTCGCCAGGCCATTGCCAAGGCCGCAGCCCAAGTGCAGGAGTGTGGCGGCGGGTTTGTTCGCCATGCGTGCATAGCCGTCGGCCGCGCCCGTGGCCACCCCTTCGAACAGGCACAGCACGGCGCGCATTTCCGGCGCCGAATCCAGCGCCGCCACGAAGTGCATTTCCGAGGTGCCGGGGTTGGTGAAGCAGACCTCGATCCCCGCGTTCACCAGGGTCCGCATTAGGGCATGGGCGCCGTTCATAATGATTGCCTCAATATAAAACGTTGGGTTGTCAGCGATCAGCTTTTCGTTGTAGACGCCCGGAATGCCGAACGTGTAGCGCAAGCCAATCTTCTCCATCGCATAACGGCCAGCCACGCACCGACGTTTGGTTTCCTCTTTGCTGTCGTTGCCACGGCCTCACCGGCCGATTGCACGCGCGGCGCGGCGTGCGCTGTAGATGCATCCTCCGAGGAAAGTGCCTTCGAGGGCGCGCAAGCCGTTCATGCCGCCGCCGCCGAATCCCGCCGCCTCTCCGATCGCGTAGAGGCCGACGATCGGCGCTCCGGCGGCGTCGACCACGCGTGCGGACTGATCGCTGCGAATGCCGCCGAGACTCTTGCGGCTCACGATAAACAGGCGAATGGCCATCAACGGCCCGTTTCCGGGTTCGATGATCTTCGGGAAGTTGGCGATGCGGAGGCGGTCTCCCTTCCAACGGCGCAGATGGGCGATGCGACGCAGCTGCTCATCATTGTACAAAGCGGGCCCGCGGTCGATCTCGGAATCGTAAGAGGCCACACTCGCGCGCACCGCCGCTTCGTCGACGGCGTTGTCGCCCTCCAGGGCGTTCATTTTGGCGACGAGTTCAGGTAGCGTTTCCGCGACGACAACATCGGCGCAGTTTTTCGTCACCTGGTCGTAAAGCCAACGGTTGCCGAAGAGGGTGTCGACCACAAATCCGCGCACGTTGCGTTCCCGGACATTCGGGTTGAATTCGGCGCCGGATATTGCGAGTTCCTTGAGAGCGATCGTGCGATTTAGAATTTGCCACGAATAGCCGCGCTCCTCGGCACAGATCCGCCCGACCAGATCGCGCGTATCGAAGCCGCCTACTAGCGGCATCGGGCCGAACCGTTCGCCGCGCCAGTTGAGCCACAGCGCCGAACGCGACGGCACCAATGATAGCCCGTGATGGGGCTTGCGCGGCCGCCAGTGGTGCACGCCCGCGGCATAGTTCCACATCCGGTCGAGATGGGTCAGTTGTCCGCCGCAGGCCGCGGCCACGTCGTGCATGAGACCGTCTGCAAACTGATGCGAACCATTGAGGATGGTTTGCGGTGGCCGACCCCAATCGGGATGCCAGTTCGCCTTGACGCGGGCGATGTCGCCGTTGATGCCACCCGTGGCGATAATGGTCGACTCGGCCTCCACCGTGAAGGCCGCGTGATCGACCTCAGTCGTGCCGCTGACCCCGGTGATGCGCCCAGCTGCAACCTCCAGTCGCTCGACGCGGTGATCGAACAACAGTTCCAATTTGCCGGCGTCAGAATGGCCGCGCAGCACTTCGATCATCCGTGTCGCCAGGCGATGGCCGGTGCCCCACACGATATGCCAGCGCGGAACCGCGTTGCCGTTGCCGTACAGCCCGCGCTCGACCCACAATGGCATCGGCAGAAAGCCAATGCCATGGCCCTTCAGGAAGTCGTAAACGTCGCGCCTGCAATCGGCCACATAGGCTTCGGCCCATCGGCGGGGATGGTCGTTAAAGCCGCCATCGGCTCCGAACTCTCCGAACGACAGCCAGTTCTGCAAGGCGAGTTCGGGACTGTCCTTGATGCCAAAGCGGCGCTGCTGTGGGGTATCGACGAGCCAGATACCGCCGAAGCTCTCTTTGGCCAGCCCACCGAAATTGGCCTCGTTGTCGCGGTCCACGATGAGCACGCGCTTGCCCAGCCCAAGAAGATCGAAGGCCGAAACGATTCCCGCGATGCCGCCGCCAACAATGACCACGTCAGCTTTGTAGCGCCCCATGTTCGCCCTCTGTGGTCGCTCCAGCGCCGAACGTTTCCCTGCGGCTGAACCTCGCCTCGTGCGCGAGAAGGCACTCGAATAGTTCGACCTCAAGGCCTTCCACGTCCTGTCCTGCCTGTTTCAGGCCTTCAACCTGATGAGGAGATTCAGGATCTTCAAGGCCCGGTTGGCATAAGGCGGCTGAAACAGCATCTGGACTGCCGAGATCGGCCCCTGGTAGAAAATCGGGCGCAACTTGGAGAAGGTATTGAAGCCTTCGCGGGCGTGATAATGACCCATCCCACTGGCGCCCACGCCGCCGAACGGCAGGTCGTGCTGGCCCACATGCAGCAGTGCCTCGTTGACCGACACGCCACCTGACATGACGCGTGAGATATAGAACTCCTGCAACGCACGGTCGTGAGTGAAGGGGTAGATCGCCAGCGGCCGATCATGTGCGTTGATGTAGTCGGCGACCTGTTGCCGGTCACTGTAGGTACGAACCGGCAGGATTGGCCCGAAGATTTCCCGCGACATGATCTCCATGTCCTCGGTGGGATTGAGCACCAGATGCGGCGCGAATTTGCGCTGCTCCGCGTTCGACTCCTGGCCCGCGGCGAGATTGATCAGCGTCGCGCCTTTGCTCTTTGCGTCGGCCAGGGCGTTCTCCAACCGGGTAAAGGAGCGCGCGTCGATGATAGACGTGTAATCCGCGCCGTTGATGTCCGGATAGCGCTCAGCGATCAGGCGCCGGCAATGATCGGCGAATTCGTTTTCCTTGCCCTCGGGCAGAAAGATGTAATCAACATTGGTGCAAATTTGTCCCGCGTTGAACATCTTCACCCACATAATCCGTTCGGCCGCCGTCTTGATGGGGTAGTCGGGCCCGACGATCGCCGGAGCCTTACCGCCGAGTTCGAGCGTCACCGGGGTCAGGTTGCGCGCGGCATTGGCCATCACGGCCCGGCCCGTCGTGCTGGATCCCGTGAAAAGGATGTGGTCGAATGGAACACACGAGAAGGCCGGGCCGCGGCCCCCGCCATCCTCAAAGAACTTGAGCTTGTCCTCGCCGAAATATTTTGGGCTGATGCGGGCGAGCAGGATTGCGAGATTGCGCGAGTTCTCTGACATCTTGACCATAGCGCGATTGCCGGCTGCAAAGATCGCCGTCAGCGGGGCGAAGGTCAGATTGATCGGAAAATTCCAGGGAACGATGATGCCGACGACGCCGAGCGGTTGCGGTCGGACACGGTTGTGGGCGCCAGGATATGTCAAGAAATCGATCTTGCGACGCTGCGGCTTCATCCATTTTTTCAGGTGCTTGCAGGCGTCGTGGATGCCCTCCAGCACGACAAAATATTCTGCGAACAGGGTCTCGAAGGTCGAGCGATGGCCGTAGTCGAGATTGATGGCGGCCACCAGTTCATCCCGGTTCTCCTTCAGGAGCCGGGCTAGTGATTTCAAATCGTTCAGCCGCTCGGCGTAGTTCGGCTCCGGATTGGCGAGGTAGGCGGCGCGCTGTGCCCCGAAGCAGGCGCTGAACTCCTGCGGAATTGCGATCGTGTCGGGGGTGGGGAAGGGAGCATTCATAATTTCCTCCTCGCGGTGTTCATCCGCAATCGGCGATCTGGCATTGCCGTTATCCTATCGTGCGCCAAGTTGAGCAGCGACACCAGCGCGAATTGAAAGCGATTGCCGCGGCGGCGAGCGTGGGTTCTCGCCAACCAGCAGCCGGCCTCTTCCGGGGCCCAGGCGCTTGTCAGCGCTTCTCCAGCAGGCACGGGATCGCCGCTTCCACCGCTGAACTCGACATATACTGACCCCGCGGAAAATAGCAGCATTCTATGCCGCTGCACTCCTTGATGCTGAGTCGTCTCGACGAAAGTCCGCTGCTAGGGACAAAGCAGACATCGCGTTTCTGAGCGCCGACTGCGCGGCGAAATTTACGCACCGGCCCCGAAGCACGAGATCGCTTCCGCCGACAAGCTCAACACCTGGTACTACGGCGAAGCGCCAAAGACGCTTCAACCGGTACTGGAACTGGCGCGCCGCACCTCGACCTTCGAGGAGGTCGTGAAGGGCCTCGACGAGAGCAACGCGCTTTATGAGGCGCGTCGTCGCCTGTCCTGCGGAAACTGCTTCGAGTGCGACAATTGCTACGGCGTATGTCCCGACAATGCCGTGATCAAGCTCGGGCCGGGCATG
>JBATYU010000737.1:0-1536 GCA_049674245.1 Bradyrhizobium sp.
GCTCTAGTTCTACTGTGTCATAAATGCCGTCGTATTTGATTGGGCGCGTGCGACGGACGTTGAAGGCGCGAAGCTGAGATTGCAGCACGGACAACGTGCCAGTTTTCTGGCGAGGGCGACCGTGAGCTGCCTGCGCATGGTTGCGATCGAATTTGGAATGTGCCGTTCAGGCCGCAATGGCGGATCCTCTGGGTCGATAACTTTGGGATACGGCAGGCGTCGGGAGTCGCCCGGCGGAACGAGTTGCTGAGGGGGGAATCGTCTCGCGCTCGGCGATCAGGAATCCGTAGGCCGCGACGCACAACGTGGCATGGTGGTGGAAGCCGCGCCATTTGCGGCCTTCGAAGTGGCCAAGTCCGACCTCCTGCTTGAGCTCCTGGTAGTCTCGCTCGATGCGCCAGCGCAGCTTTGCGAGATCGACGAGACGGGCAAAGCCGATGTCGGGAGGCAGGCTCGACAGCCAGTACTTTGTCGGTTCCTTCTCGCCTTTGGGCCATTCGATCAGAAGCCATTCTTCCGGCCAAGGCTCGCTGCGGTTGAAGTCGCGCCGCGCAATGCGAATGCGCACGCGCGCAAAGCGGGATTTAAGGGACACGTTCGTTCCCTCGCGCCAAGTGATCGTCCGCCAGGCCTTGGCCGGAAGGCTGAACGCAAGATCTTTGACCTTGATCGGTTGGTGATCCGCATCGCGACGCAACTGCTTGGTCGGCCGTCCGCGGCCAGGAACGTAGGGCTTGGGCGGCAAAGGCCCCGTGCCAGGCGCCCACACGGTGGTGTTCGAGAGAATGCCAGCGACGTAGGAGAGCTCGAGCGCCGTAAGGGCGGCGCGCAGTTCGCTGTGATTGCCGTAGCCGGCGTCCATCAGCACGACGCCGCGCGGCAGTCCCGCTTCGCAGGCCCAGCGCAACTGGTCCAGCGCGATCTCATGCTTGGTCTTGAAGCCAATGTCGTCAGGCACACCCGCCTTGCGCAGACGCTCGCTGTCATTCGTCCACTCCTGCGGAAGATACAGCCGATAGGCCACCGGCAGGCTCGCATGATGATTGGCAATCGACAGCGACACCGCGACCTGACAGTTGTCTTCCTTACCGAGCTGGCCGCAATATTGCCGTGCAACCCCGACTGAATGCCGTCCCTTCTTGGGGAAGCTGGTATCGTCAATGATCCATGCCTCGATCGGCCCATGCCGCTTGATCTCCGGCAGCACCATCTCGCGTACCTTGGCTAAAACCTCGTCGTCCGACCAATGACCCTCGCCCACAAAATGCAGCAACGATTGATGTTGGGCCGCCACCCGAGCCGGAGCCGTCACCGCTGCCATCGGCTCCACGCTCTTGCGCTCGCACGGCATGATCAATCCCGTGCAATAGTCCCGGAGCGGTTGCGCGCGGTCCGCATGGCCAATCACGCTCACAAGCTCCTCGACATAGGTTGAAAAACGCGATTCACTTGTTACAGACCGCCGATGATCCATCGCAGCCTCCCGCCACTGTGAATCCTAACCCCTACCTGATTCCCAACGGCTCCGGACCGCGA
>JBATYU010000738.1:0-4182 GCA_049674245.1 Bradyrhizobium sp.
GGCCGCAGGCGCCGCACCGGGCACCGGCACGCCAGTAGCAGCCGCCGCGGCGGCAGCCGCAGCTGCCTTCTGCTCTTCGGCATAGCCCGACGGCGGCACGATGGTCACCAAGGTGATGTCCTCGCGCGCCAGCGACTTGACGCTTGATGGCAGCGTGATGTCGGACAGATGCAGCGAGTGGCCGATCTCAAGACCGCTGACGTCGGCATCGATATATTGCGGAATGTTGTCGACCGAGCATTCGATATCGAGGGTATGGGTGACGATGTTGACGGTGCCGCCGCGCTTCACGCCGGGCGAGGCGTCCGCCCTCTGGATGTGCAGGGGTACGCTGATGCGGATGGTGGCGCCTTCGCCGAGCCGCATGAAGTCGACATGAACAGGGAAATCGCGCACCGGATCGAGATGGAAGTCGCGCGGAATCACACGGTGCTTCTTGCCCTCGAGATCGATGTCGTAAATCGTGGTGAGGAACCGCCCCGCGAGGATGCGCTGGCGCAAATCGGCATCGTCCACCGAGATGGGTGTGGGGGGTTGGTTGTTGCCATAGATCACTCCGGGCACTCTTCCGGCGCGACGCTCTGCCCGTGCGGCCCCCTTGCCGACTGACGGACGTGCGGTCGCCTTCAATTCCTTGACCGTCGCCATCTTCTTAAGTCCTTGTTTTGTAAAAAGTTAAAGGCCGCAACGCGGCCCATTTTCCGGTCCGCAGCAAGCCTCCAGGGGTGCGGGGGCTGCGGACGTGGCGGGCTTTTAGCCCCAAAGAGCGGAAATGACAAGGAAATGAAGGGGATTTTCTAGCGCTTAGGGGCCGCTCTCTGTCCTCGTCATGCTCGGGCTTGACCAGGCTTGTCCCGGCCATGACGGGGTATTAGCCACCCGTCTTCTGGCTGCCGTTATCCGGCGCTGTGGGCGAAACGCCCGGTTTGCCTTCGAGCGCGGCGATGCGCGCCTTTAGCGCCTCGTTTTCCTCGCGTGCCAACCGCGCCATGTCCTTGACTGCCTCGAATTCCTCGCGCTTGACGATGTCGAGGTCACGCAGGATTTTTTCCGCCTGATTGCGCAGCACCGTATCGACCTCGCGCTTGACGCCTTGGGCTGCGCCCGCGGCGTCGTTCATCAATCGTCCGATCTCGTCGAAAAACCGGTTGGTGGTCTGAGTCATGCGAAATCTCCACTCGGTGGGATAGCCCGCGCGTCAAGTCAGACAATGGCTATTGCGCAGACGCTGTTCAAGACCCCGCAACATGGGGCTCACGCGGCAAGTCGCCTTGTCATGTCATGGTTTCCTTGCAATCGTATTGAAGCCCCAAGGTAAAACCGAAACCCAACAACAAAGAAACGCACCATGATCGACCAGCAGATCGAAATTCCCACCAAGGACGGCCATACCACCACCTTCATCACCCATCCCGAACGCGGCGGCCCTTTTCCGGTCATCATCTTCTACATGGACGCGCCGGCGATCCGCGAGGAGCTGCGCGATATGGCGCGCCGGTTCGCGACCTCCGGCTATTACGTGATGCTGCCGAACCTCTACTATCGCTCCGGCGTGATGGAGCTTGGGCCGATCCCGCCAGACCCGGAAGCGCCCGAGCGCAAGCGCATGTCCGGCTACATGAACTCGATCAACATTCCCCTGGTCATGGAAGATACCAAGGCCCTGCTCGCCTACGCTGAAGGCCAGCCGGCCGCGGACGCGCGCATCGTCGGCGCGGTCGGCTACTGCATGAGCGGGCGATACGCCATCAACGCGGCGACGCATTTCCCCGACCGCGTCAGGGCGGCGGCTTCGATCTACGGCACGCACCTGGCCACCGACCAGGCTGACAGCCCACATCTCGCCGCGGGCAAGACCAAGGCCGAGCTTTATTTCGGTTGCGCTGAAACCGACATCTACGCCCCACAGGAAATCATCGAGAAGGTGAAGGCGGCGATGAAGGGCGCCAATGCCGAGGTCGAGATCTATCCCGGCACGCATCACGGTTTTGCGTTTCCGAAACGCCCGGTCTACCACCGCGACGCCGCCGAGCGGCATTGGGAACGGCTGCTCGCGCTTTATCGCCGCAACCTCTCCACCTGAAGCTAGATGCCCTTTCTCCTCATCACCTTTCCGGTATTTGATCCCATAGCGATCGCGCTCGGGCCGATCGCGATCCGCTGGTATGCGCTGGCCTATATCGGCGGCATTGTGCTTGGCTGGATCTACGCGCGCTCGCTGCTTAAGAACGAAAAACTTTGGGGCGGACCGGCGCCGATCAGCCTGCCGCAACTCGACGATTTCATCCTCTGGGTCACGGTCGGCATCATCCTCGGCGGCCGCACCGGTTACGTGTTGTTCTACAATCTCGAATTCTTCACCCAGCACCCGGCGGAGATTTTCGAATTGTGGAAGGGTGGCATGTCGTTTCACGGCGGCTTTCTCGGCTGCGTCGTCGCGGTGATCCTGTTCTGTCGGCAAAACAACCTTCCGATCCTGTCGCTTGGCGACATCACCACCGCGGTCGGGCCGATCGGCCTGTTCCTCGGGCGGCTCGCCAATTTCATCAACAGCGAATTATGGGGGCGACCGGCCGATCCTAGCCTGCCCTGGGCGATGATCTTTCCCAATGGCGGGCCGCTGCCGCGCCATCCCAGCCAACTTTATGAAGCGGGACTTGAAGGCATCCTGCTGTTTGCGATTCTCGCGGTGATGATCCGGCTCGGCGCGCTGAGGCGGCCCGGCCTGATCCTCGGCAGCTTCATTGCGATTTACGGAGTTGCGCGCGTCATTGGCGAGCATTTCCGGGAGCCCGATCCGCAGCTCGGATTTTTGTGGGGCGGACTCACCATGGGGATGCTGCTGTCGGTACCCATGGTCATTGCCGGCGCAATCATTATTGTATTGGCATGGCGGCGCCAGGCGCCGACGCGGGTCGTCAAGTCAGTTGCAGATCGTTAGCCGTTCAAGGCAGGCCGTGGCCGAATATTCCCCGCTGCAGTTGGAGATCAAGAAGCTGATCAAGTCGTCCGGTCCGATGCCGGTATGGCGATACATGAAGCTGTGCCTGACGCATCCCGAGCACGGCTATTACCTGTCGCGCGATCCGCTGGGACGCGGGGGCGATTTCACCACCGCGCCCGAGGTGAGCCAGATGTTCGGCGAACTGCTCGGGCTGTGGACGGCATCGGTATGGAAGGCGATCGGCTCGCCGCCGGTGCTGCGGCTGGTCGAGCTCGGGCCCGGCCGCGGCACCATGATGGCGGACGCGCTGCGCGCATTGCGGGTACTGCCGCCGCTCCATCAGTCGCTCAGCATCCATCTGGTCGAGATCAATCCCGTGCTGCGCGACAAGCAAGAGGAGACATTGTTCGGCGTGCGCAACGTCACCTGGCACGACAGTATCGACGAGATACCCGAAGGCCCGGCGATCATTCTCGCCAACGAATATTTCGACGTGCTGCCGATCCATCAGGCGGTGCGACGGGAGAGCGGCTGGCACGAGCGCGTGGTCGAGCTCGACGATACCGGCAAGCTGATATTCGGCGCCGCGCCCGAGCCGATACCGCGCTTCGAGGTGCTGCTGCCGCCTTTAGTGCGCGCCGCGCCCGTCGGCGCGGTGTTCGAGTGGCGGCCGGATTCCGAGATCATGAAGATCGCAACCCGCGTGCGCGATCAGGACGGCGCGGCGCTGATTATCGACTATGGTCATCTGCGCAGCGACGCCGGCGATACGTTCCAGGCCGTCGCCCGCCACAGTTTTACCGATCCCTTGAGCGCGCCCGGAAAGGCCGACGTCACCGCGCATGTCGATTTTCAGGCGCTCGCGCGCGCTGCCGAGGATCTCGGCGCCCGCGTCCATGGCCCGGTGACGCAGGGCGAGTTCTTGAAACGGCTCGGCATCGAGACCCGCGCGGTGACGTTGATGGCGAAGGCCACCCATGAGGTTTCCGAAGACATCTCCGGCGCGCTGAAACGGCTGACCGATAGCGGCCGCGGCGGCATGGGCTCGATGTTCAAGGTGCTGGCCGTCTCGGAGCCCCAGCTCACCTCGATCGCGGGCTTTGGCGACGAGAACCCGGAGGCAGGGACCGTACCGCCATGATGTTGGTTTCGCCGCTGCTTGCAGCGATCCCCGGCCTGCGCCACGCGTTCTTCACGCGCGACGGCGGCGTGTCCGATGGCATCTACGCCGGCCTCAA
>JBATYU010000739.1:0-2409 GCA_049674245.1 Bradyrhizobium sp.
AATTGGAAACGAACAATTCTGCCAGTCGCTACCGGAAGAAGAAAACGGAGAAAACAATTCTGCTCATTCTCCGCTCGCGCACGTTTTCACACAGCCTGGGTCAAAAGCGGCGGTTTGGCGATGTCCCAGTCACTTCCGCTTTGCCCCCGAAAGCCGACATTCATCGTGAGGTTCGACATGTCCGTTCGGTGCCAACAACGGAAATGCGCGGAGACTACCAACCTCAGTTAGACGCAATGTAGGGCCGCCTCAAGCGAATACCTTTCGCGCCGGTTGGTCTGCCCCTAAGTGGAGTGCTTTTACCCAGCGATTTGTGTTCGGCGGCTCTGAAAAAGCGGGTCAGGGATCACATGCTGGGCTCGGGCCCGCCGATTCGAGGGCGTCGGTGTCATTAGGTTCGAGCGTGCCCAGGTCGGCAACAACGCGCAGACCTAGGTCTCTCCCGCCAGCGCCATAGCCCGCTGCATGATCTTCGGATCCTGCAGGGCGCTGGTCGGCTCCATCAGATGCAAGACCCGCACGCTGAGGCGGTGAACGTCGGGGTCAACTTCCGCGAGGCGGCGGATCGCGTGGCTAACTCTCCAGCGTTCGTCAAAATCCGCCGGCCGCAGGCCTTGCGTGCTTGGAAACGCGAGGTCGCGGGTCTCCATGACCGACCACGCTTGAGCGTTGAGCTCGAAGCATCCGGCGAAATAGGCCAGCGCCAACCCCCGGAGTGGATCGCCGTTTGGCGCGCTTTGCTTCAAGGCGGCGCGCAACGCGAGGGCCTGTCCGGCCGCAAGGCTTATGCCCTGTCCATACATCGGATTGAAGCTCGTAAAGCCCTCACCCGCCGGCAGAACGCCGTCCGGAAAGCGCTCCATGCGATCGTAGCGGCGCCAAATTCCGGTTGGGATATTGTAGGAGCGCAACTGGCCAACAAGCTCGGCCTCCGCCAGCCTGTCATGGACGACCGGATGGGCGAGACCACGTGTCCATTCCAGGAAGCCTTCCAGATCGCGGGGAGCAAATTCGCCGCCACGCCCGTAGGTGGTTGCGACCCAGTGGCCGCCATCGACGGGTGAGATGTAGGCCGCACGTCGCGAGGGAGGAATGGCGAGCATCAGGCAGGCCCAGGAACTGTCGCGCCATCTTGGCGGCGGCCGAAAGGTGCCAGAGGTGTAGCCCATGTTGATGTCGAGTTGCTGTGCCTCGACAGCGTCATAGCCTTGTTGCTGCAACCAGCCCGGCAACCGGCTACCACGCCCCGAACAATCGATCACGAGCTCCGCCGAAATCGTTTCGTCGCCGCCGGCGTCGCTGTTGAGGGCAACACCGCAAACGTTGTTGGCAGCGTCAGACAGGAAAGAGACCAGGCGCGTGCCCTCGCGCAGCGTCACGTTCGGTTTGCGAAAAATCAGATTTCCAGCGACATGCTCAAGCAATGGCCGCGTGACCGACGGCGTCAAGATCCCGACGTCCCGGATCGGCGTCGGCCCGACCATATCGTGGAACCAGATGTCCTGATTTCTGCGGATACGGACCGCGCCGGCTTCGTACAACCGCTCGATCATTCCGGGAACCAATTGGTCGAACGCCTCGACAGCATAGCCGAGAAGCGTATGGACGTGTGCGCCTTGCGGCACCCCTTTGCGCAGTCCTGGGCGCGTTGGCAATCTGTCGCGCTCAACGACGACGACATTCTTGAAAAAGTCCGACAATGCGGCCGCGGCGAGCAAGCCGGCCAACCCGGCACCGACGACGACCGCCGTCTCGCCTGCACTAATCTGATGGGATGCTTGTTCAACCATGTTGCCTGATCCGGCGCACCCGTTCGGTTGGCTGCGCGTGGGCCGCGACCGACCACGCCACGGCGGCACCGCTAAGCAGCCTAGTGAACTCGCGCCGCCTCATCGGGCCCTCCCTCCTGTCGAGACCTCTGAGCGCGCTGATGTTATCACATTGGGGCGACGCGTGTGCGTCACAGCAAATCTGGCGGCCGATGTCTCGATTGGGTCATTCGCTTCACTTTGGCTGTGTGCCGGTCACTTCCGGCACCCTAAGAACGGACATGGTCAAACCGCTCACCAAAAGATGGACATTCCACTCCGACAGAAGCCTGCTATATTGGCCTCAATTCGCGTCCGTCAGGAGCACGATCGGGGGTGACCCCCATGAAGCGCCGCGAATTTATGATTCTTCTGTCCGGCACATTCGTGTTTCGGCCGAATCCGTTGCGGGCGCAACAGAACGGGCGGATCTTCAAGATTGGGCACCTCGAATCTAGCACGCCGTCGAATAGCCCCCACCTTCTCGGAGCATTCAGGGATCGCCTTCGTGAATTGGGGTACGTGGAAGGTCAAAATCTTTTTATCGAAAGGCGATATGCGGAAGGCAAGGAGGAGCGGCTACCTCAGCTTGCCGCTGAAC
>JBATYU010000740.1:0-2099 GCA_049674245.1 Bradyrhizobium sp.
GGCCGCAGCACCGCCGGGCTTCGATCGATGGCGCGACAATTTTCGAAGCCGCGCGCTCGCAAAAGGCATTTCGGAGGCGACGTGGACGCGCGTGATGGGCCGCGTCCAACCGGACGTCTCCGTGTTCCGGCAGATGGAGAAGCAGCCGGAGTTTGACGAGCAGATCTGGCAATACATCAATCGCCGCGTCTCGGACTGGCGCATCATCGCCGGCAAGGAGGCGTTGCGGAAGAACGAAGCGCTGTTTATCCGGATCGAAAGGGAATTTGGCGTCGAGCGCGGCACGCTGCTCGCGCTGTGGGGCGTGGAGTCCGCTTACGGCGATCCCCAAGTGCAGCAGAACCACATGAAGCCGGTATTTCCCTCGCTCGCGGCGCTCGCCTGGAACGCGCCAAGGCGCAAGGCCTATTGGGAAGCCGAACTGATCAATGCCTTGAAGATCGTCGATCGCGGCTGGAGCACGCCGGAGGAGATGCGCGGCTCGTGGGCGGGCGCGATGGGGCATACCCAGTGGATGCCGGAAGTCTGGCTCAATGTCGGGTTCGACTACGATGGCGATGGCAGGGTGTCGCCGTTCGGCGAGCCCGACGACGCGCTGGGTTCAACCGCGAAATTCCTGGTCAACCGCGGCAAGTATCATCGCGGCGAACACTGGGGCTATGAGGTCCGTGCATCCGGCGGCGGCAGCGGCAATCGGACCTATGCGGCGTGGTCGAGTGCCGGTGTCACCCGGGCCGACGGCCAATCTTTCCCGCAGCCAAAGGCGTCCGCGCGGTTGTGGGTGCCGGTGCCAGACGGCCCGGCGTTCCTGTTGGGTCCGAATTTCTATGCGGTGCGCAGCTACAATCCTTCGATGAACTACGCGCTCGCGATCTGCCATCTCGGCGACCGCATTCTGGGCGCCCCGCCCTTCATCCAGCCGTTCCCCGGCTCCGAGCGCGCGCTGACGCTGGCGGAAGTGCAGGAAATGCAAGTCCGACTCACCAAGGCCGGCTTCGATACCGGCGGCACCGACGGCCGCGTCGGCAACGACACCATGAACGCAGTCCGGGATTATCAGGTGAAGATGGGACTGGAGCCCGCCGACGGCTATGGCGGGCTGAAGGTATTGGCGCGGCTGCGACAAGGCAACTAGCGGATCACCGCCGGTCCCTGATCGGGCACCGCGACATCGAGCACGCGCAATTGGACCCGTTCGGTGCCCTGGTAACGGTCGACGCTCAGCGATCCCGCCACGTGCAATGGCTGGCCGCGATGGGCCACCAGCGCGTTGCCGAGCCTTTGCCCGACCGAGCGAAACGCGATGCCGTTGACGATGGCGCCGTCGCCGGATTTGAAGCGCAGCCGCAAATGCGCCTGGCCTATTTCGTCGGCAAAAACCAGTTGGTGCGACGGCAGCGCCAGCACCGGCTCCGGATTGCCGCTGCCAAAGGGCCCCGCGCGATTAAGCGTAGCCGCCAGTTCGCCCGTCACCGCGCGCGCTGAGACAGCACCATCGATGAAGAGCTCGTTGGCATGGCGCGACTGCGCCACGTCGTGCGCCAGCGCATGCTCCATGTAGGCGCGGAACTCGGCGAGCCTGTCCTTGCGCAGCGTCACGCCCGCGGCCATGGCATGGCCGCCGCCCTTCAGCAACAGCCCGTCGTGAACCGCCTCACGCACGGCCTTGCCGAGATCGACGCCGCCGATCGAACGGCCCGAGCCGGTTCCGATGCCGCCGGGCTCGAGCGCAATGGCAAATGCCGGCCGCGAGAATTTGTCTTTCAGGCGGGAAGCAACGAGGCCGACCACGCCGGGATGCCAGCCTTCCGAGGCGGTCACGATCACCGCGCCCTTGTCTTCCAGCCCAAGCGAGGCCAGCGCCTCGGCTTCGGCTTGCGCCTCGGCCGCCTGCTCGATGACGCGGCGTTCGCTGTTCAGCCGGTCGAGTTCCGCGGCGATGCGCGCGGCTTCCGACACGTCGCCTTCCAGCAGCAGCCGCACCCCGAGATCGGCGCGGCCAATCCGGCCGCCGGCATTGATGCGCGGGCCGAGCATGAAACCGAGATGCCAAGCCTCGGGCGGCCCGTTCAACCGCGACACATCCATCAGCGCGGTGT
>JBATYU010000741.1:0-7618 GCA_049674245.1 Bradyrhizobium sp.
GGTCCAGGCCGGCAATAGCACGTGCGATCAGCGGGTAATAATCAGCCATATCAACTCAATACTGCACTCATGCCGGTAACATCCCGTTAAGCCTCAAACGGGTTTTGCACCAGAATAGTATCCTCGCGTTCGGGGCTCGTGGAAAGCAAGGCGATGGGACAGCCCACCAGTTCCTCGACCCGGCGCACATATTTGATCGCCTGGGCCGGCAAATCAGCCCAGGAGCGGGCATTGGCGGTCGGCTCTCTCCAACCCTCGATGGTCTCATAGATCGGCACCACCCTCCCCTGCGCGCCTTCGCCGGCCGGCAGATGGTCGATTTCCCTGCCGTCGAGCCGATAGCCGGTGCAGACCTCGATGGTGTCGAAGCCATCGAGAATGTCCAGCTTGGTCAGCGCGAGCCCATTGATGCCGCAGGTCCGCACGGTCTGGCGCACCAGCACGGCATCGAACCAGCCGCAGCGCCGCTTGCGCCCGGTGTTGACGCCGAATTCCTTGCCGCGGCGGCCGATCTCCTCGCCGATCTCGCCGTGCAGTTCGGTCGGGAACGGGCCTTGGCCGACCCTCGTCGTATAGGCCTTGCAGATGCCAAGAACGTAGCCGACCCCGCCCGGCCCGATCCCGGATCCGGTCGCCGCCTGCGCCGCCACCGTGTTGGACGAGGTGACGTAAGGATAGGTGCCGTGGTCGACGTCGAGCAGCGCGCCCTGCGCGCCCTCGAACAGGATGCGCTTGCCCTCGCGCCGCTTGATGTCGAGCAGCCGCCATACGGTTTCGGCGTAAGGCAGAAGTCTTGGCGCCAGCGCCGTCAACTCGCGCAAAATTCCGCCGCCGTCGATTTCTTCCAGATTGAGCCCGCGGCGCAGCGCGTTGTGGTGCGCCAGCAGGCGGTCGATCTTGTGCGGCAACGTATCGAGATCGGCGAGGTCCATCAGGCGGATCGCGCGGCGGCCGACCTTGTCTTCGTAGGCCGGCCCAATGCCGCGCCGCGTGGTGCCGATCGCGGTGACAGCGTTGGAGGATTCCCGCAAGGCATCGAGCTCGCGATGCAGCGGCAGGATCAGCGTGACGTTTTCGGCGACGCGCAGATTGTCCGGGCTGATGGCGACGCCCTGGCCTTGCAGCTTGGTTATCTCGTCGAGGAAAGCCTGCGGATCGAACACCACGCCGTTGCCGATCACGGCAAGTTTTGAAGGCCGCAGCACGCCCGAGGGCAGCAGCGCCAGCTTGTAGGTTTTGCCATTGATGACGAGGGTGTGGCCGGCATTGTGGCCGCCCTGGAAGCGGACAACGATGTCGGCCTGCTCCGACAACCAGTCGACGATCTTGCCCTTCCCTTCGTCGCCCCATTGGGCGCCGACGACGACAACATTGGCCATTCGCGGGTATTCCCTGTGCAGCTATCACCATACGAGCATGATCCGTTCGGAAAACCGCGCCTACCCCCCGATCAAGTCCGGGGCAGGCCCTTTCCGGACCATAAGCCCAGCCAAAATCACGGCCGGGGCCGCTCGCATGCGAGGCGGTCCCACCGGATAAAGGAAGCAGGTCTGCGACGCAAGCCAGAAGGGCCCTCCGAACGGCCTCTAGGGGTTTTCCAACCCATTGATATCCCCGGAAAATTTGTGTCCAGACGGTGGCGTATCGCCGCCGCGAGCACTCCCCGCCCCGCTTCTCCCTTACGATGCGGCACGCAGCTCCGTTTCACGCCCGCGCTCGGCGATTTGGCGCCGGTTCGACAGCGAGGCAAACGAAAGCGACAGCGGCACCACGACGACGAGCAGCGCCGCCGCCGCGATCAATCCCGCCGCAGGCGATCGCCAGATGTCCTGCAGGCGGCCCACGGCCGAAGGCCCGACCGCCATCAGAACGTAGAAGCAGGTGTAGAACACGCCAAAGCCAACCGAACGCTGGCCCGGTTTCAGGATCCGCGCGGGCAATGAAAGGATCGCACCCGACAACGGACCGACCGCGACCCCGAAGATCAGGCAGGAAACCGTTGGATAGATACCGGCAACGAACAGCGTCAGCGCGGAAGCTGCGATCAGCGCGCAGACCGCGATGGCCGCGATCGGCTTGCCGAGGCGGTGAACGACATAGCCGCCAGTGGGGATCGCGAGAATCGTGAGCCAGATGGCGAGGCTGGTCAGCGACGCGGCAACGGTCGGCGAGGATCCCCTCGCCGTCATCAGCAATGGCGCATAGCAGAAGAACAGGATGCAGGCGAGATTCATCGCGCCCCAGACGATGCCGGCGATGGTGACCGGAAGCAGCACGGCGCCCGGCAGCTTCGCCCGGTCAACCGTCGCCGCCTGCATCGCCTGCGGCGCGGGCGAGACAAAGGCGAAGGCAAGAAGCGCCGCGCCGGCGCAAACCGCGCCCGATATCATCACCGCGGGCCATCCCCATAATTGCGCGATAACGGCCTGGATCGGCAGCGCCAGCATCGCCCCGAACGGCCAGCTCATTTGCAGGATCGACATTGCCAGCACGATTTCTCGGCCGTCGAACCAGTCGGTCGTTAGCTTGGTGGCAACCAGCACGACGATTGTGGCGCCGGCGCCGCCGACCGTGCGCGCCACAAGCGCCACCACGAAACTCTCCGAGCAGCCCAACGCTATCCCCGAGATCACCATCAGCGCCAACCCGGCAAGCCCGACTGTCTTTTCACTGAAACGCTGGCCGAGCAGTCCCGCCGGAAACGCCACCACGACACCCGGCAGCAGATAGACGCCGAGCAGCATGCCGATCTGCGAATAATCGATCGCCAGATCCCGCATCAGCAGCTGCGCCGACGATCCGACCGACTGGAACAGAAACCCGGTGGCCGCGCGAGCGGCAAACAGGATTGCCAGAATGATCCACCTTCGGCCCGGCATCCGCCCCCCGATCAGTTCGATCGTTCGATATCCCGGCTCAGCAAGTTGGAGAACTCCGACAACTCCTCCTCGGAAATATCGTGAAGCGCGAGGCGGAGCTGCATGATGGCGAGGTCGATCAGATGACCCGCGAGCGGCACGCCGCCGGAAACAACCACGTTACGCTGCTGGATCAGCATCGGGATGGCATGACGCAGACGATGGGCACTAAACTCGTCCATGCAGCTGTCCTTTGAGTCTCCGCGGCGACGTCGCGACCAGCCAGTGACGCGTGGTCGTGATGTCGGCGAACAATTCCATGGCCCTTGTGGCGACGAGATGAACCGACCGCGCATCGGCGTCGCGCCGGCCGCGGCTCACCGAGGCATCGTTCAGGAAGGTGACGTGGTGGCCGCGATGCGACGCATCGATAGCCGTTGCGAGGCAGGTCTCTTCGGCGATCAAGCCGGCGATCGCAAAATTTCCGATCCGCGAGACCACATCCTCAAACAGCTGATTGGTGTAGCAGGAAGGCTGCGGCCGTTCGAACACCATATCGGATCGTTTCGGTTCAAGCCCTGAAATCCACGCCGCCGACCTTTCGATCCATCCGGGATTGTCTCCCTGTCGCGTGAACGCGATAGGAAGCCCCAGACTTCGCGCATGCTGGATCGCGGACATGCAATTTTCCAGTGACCGCGCGAGATCCGACGCGCGGTCTTTCGCCAATTCGTCATAGTTTTTCTGCTGCAGGTCGATCATGACGAGCAGCCGGCTGTTCTTCGATGCCCCGATATAGGTGCGCAAGTCGATGACCGAACTCATAGTGACCAACCGGCGCTAGGAGAAATGGAAGTGCCTCGGCCAGCGGACAGTTCAAGGATGCCAGGGACTTCCCATTGTCCCTCGGGGCGGATCAGCACGTACGGGTCGTCACCGAGGGTTATGCTGTGAGGGTGCTTCTCGGTCTCGAGTTTGACTTCGACATAATCGTAGTCTGAAAACGCAAATTCGCGGGCGTTCGGCATGCGCGTAAACCCGCGCTGTTCCCAGAAATTGACTAACCGCTTCTGCGCGTGGGTGTACAGAACGCGGTAGCCTTTTTTCCGGCAGAGTTCGATCGCAGCCTCCACCATCTGGCTCGCCAGGCCGACGTTTCGGCTTTCACCGCGAACCGCCAATCGTTCAAGTTTGGCAAAATCAGCAAAGTAGCGAATCCGCATGCAGCCGACCGGCTCGCGTCCCTTATGGCAAATGAGATGGGTTGCAGAAAAATCATTGCCGTCGAACTCCTCTTCGAACGGACAATGCTGCTCGCCCATGTAGACAGCGCTGCGGATCGCAATTACCCGTGCCATCTCCTCCATCGACCGGACCACGCGAATCGTTATGGAATCCTGTTGGGGGACTTTGGCCGGCATCTCGTGGGAACGATCGAGCATCTGCAGATGTGGCGCGATCACTCCGTCGTAGTGTGCGCCGGGGAAAAACCCGAGCAGCCCTGCCAGCCGACGCCCTTCCTCGGTTACCGTCCGCGAGTAAATGTTGACGCCCTGGTAAAGCGGCGACGAATATTTCTGCAGGACCAGCGGAATCGCAGCGGCGATTGCGCCCTTGGCATGAAAGGCCCAGACATAGATTCCCGCGGGTCGCTCCGATTGCCGCGCAACGAAAGAGATATCGGGATTGCGCGTATCTAGGCGGCCATCGAGGAGCCGGCGCGTGCCCTCGTGGGTCAGGGGTAGCACCGCAAGAAAGCCTTCACCCTTGGGCAAGGCGATGTCGAACTGATCTTTGCGGGCGATGGCCCAGAACGTGTCCGGGTTGTGATTGGCCACCGCCTGCACGATTTTATTGGAGGTCAATCCGGGGATGTCTTCCCGTGCGGCGTCCATCAGGGAGGCGATACCGGCGGCATCGACGGTGAAGATCACCGTACGCTTGGCGAGCTGCAGCATCGTCATCTTATCGAGCGAACGAACCGGCCCCGAGGACGCTGCCTTCCTGCGGGCTTTCCGAACGAAATCGAGGTCAAGTGCTGTCATCAATCGTTCTCTTGGGTTGTGGATTCGGTTTGTTTCTGCCAAGAATTAAGAATAGAGGCGACAAACGAGGCCACTGTATGCACCCACCTGAGCGCAGGGGTGCGCACCTGCGTGCACGCCCGACAGGACGTATTGCCGACTGGGATTCCGTCCGGATTTTTCTGGAGGTGGCTCGAATTGGCAGCTTCCGAGCCGCGGCCATCGAGCTAAATGCATCCGCAAATTTCTTGCGGAAGCGGATTTTGCAGCTGGAAAGCGCTCACAAGACCACGCTGATAACCCGGCACGTTGACGGTATCAGGTTGACCTCCGAGGGAACGCAGGTTCTCGAGGCCGCGGAGCGGATGGAGGAGGCCTCGTTCGGGCTCGATCGCGCGTTGTGCCGATCGACACCGGAATTGAGCGGCGAGGTTCGTTTTGCGATTACCGAAGGGCTGGGGACGTTTTGGGTAGCGCCGCGTTTGATCGAATTCCAGCGGGCGTATCCCGGCCTTCTGGTCGATCTGAAATGTGGGATGCGTTCGGCGGATGTGCTTCGTCTCGAAGCCGATCTCGCCGTGCAGCTCGAGGAGCCCAACAAGCCCGACCTGAAAAGAGTCAAGATCGCCCGCCTCCACAGCATGCCTTTCGTCAGCCCCTCCTATATCGAGATTTACGGCATGCCGAAGGACGAGGACGACATCCGCCAAAATCACCGGATCGTCATTCAGGACGCCGACCAGACCCAAACGCAGCAGCTGTACGACAAGTATGCCGGCCGCGAGCAGCTCGGCTTTGTCGCGATGCGCAACAATGTGAGCAGCGCGCATGTCTGGGCGGTTGCCAAAGGCGCCGGCATCGGCTGGTTGCCCACCTATATTCCCGCAGTGGCCGGGCCCTTGGTTCCGCTCGATCTCGATATCAGGTTTCAGTTCGATATCTGGTTGACCTATCATCCCGACGCGAAGCGGATCCCGCGCGTCAAACAATTGATCGAGTGGACCATCCAGGCCTTTGACGGCCGCAAATTTCCCTGGTTTCGGGACGAATTCGTACACCCCAACGATTTGCAAAAATCCTACAAAGGCGAGCCGCTGGTGAATTTATTCGCCGGATTCATGAAGGAACCACGAACGAAAATCGCCTGACCGTTTTTCGAATCGACAAGCAGAGCGAAGCAATGAACAACGTCACCGAAGCCCATCTCGACCAGCTTGTGAAAGCAAGATGGCTTGCGATCGGGCTTTCGCAGAGCGACCTCGCCGAGGTGCTCGGTGCCGCGTTCAAGCAGACACCCGCGGACGGCGACACATCAAGGGCCGCGGCCGGCCGGCTGATGCAGATCGCCGACGCGCTCGGCTTTTCGCCGAACTTCGTGCGAAGCTCGGCGGAAGCCGGACAGGAACATTCGCCGGAGCAAAGCGGCTGTTCGCTGCAATCGCTGCTCGATTTGCGCCTGCTGCGGGCGTTTCGCGAATTGCAGGACCATCGCAGCAAGCGGATGCTGATTCATCTCGCCGAACGGATTGCCAGACGCCAGGCCACCCGCCGCGGCGACGCCGGCTAGTCGCCCGCCTCCAGTTTAAAGTCTCTGTTTCTCCGTTGGTCAGCGAGCGCCGCCGGATGCATGGTCGCGATGCATCCGTCGCTGTTGCTGCGCGACGAAAATCCGTGTCTGTGGGCCGGGCCGGGCAGCAACCACCGGACCGATAGTCGATGTCGGGCCGGGTCTGCGGCGTGTCAAACCCGCCAACGATTCGAACCGCAGCCATAATGTCCGCTTCCGACCAAGCCCCGCGCGCCGCGCCTTCCGGAAACTGGCTCGTCAACCAGCCCTATCTCTTGCTCTCGATCACCGCGCTGTGCTGGGCCGGCAACGCCATCGTCGGCCGCCTCGCCGCCGGGCATATTGCGCCGGTAACCCTGTCGTTCCTGCGCTGGTCGCTGGCGTTTCTCACCCTCCTTCCCTTTGCCTGGAAGCATCTGGCACACGACTGGCCAGCGATCCGCGCCAAGCTCGGCACCATGGTCGTCCTCTCCATCACCGGCATCAGTGCCTTCAATACATTGCAGTACTGGGCGCTCGAACACACCCAGGCTCTGAACACGTTGCTGTTGCAGTCGGCCGCACCGCTGATCGTCGCGGTGTGGTCGCTGATCCTGCTCGGCGTGCGATTGACGCTGGCGCAAGCTATCGGTGTTGTGCTGTCGCTGACCGGGGTGCTGGTGATCCTGCTGCACGGCGACCTCACCGCGCTTTCGAGCATTCAGTTCAACAAAGGCGACCTTATCTTCACCGTCGCGCTGGTGATCTTCGGCCTCTATTCGGTGTTGACGCTGAAGCGTCCGGCAATCCACGGCCTGTCGTTCGTCGCCTTCACCTTCGGCTGCGGCGCGGCCTGCCTGGTTCCGCTGCTGATCTGGGAACTGCTCTCGCGCCCGCTGATGGCGCTCGACACCGCGAACCTGCTGACGATGTTTTACGTCGCGGTGTTGCCCTCGACCATTGCCTATCTGTGCTTCAATCGCGGCGTGCAGTTGATCGGCGCCAACCGCGCCGCGCCGTTCTTTCACGCGGTGCCGGTGTTCGGCGCGATCATGGCGATCGCCTTTCTCGGCGAGCGCCCGCAAGCCTTCCACGTCATCGGCTTTGCGCTGGTGCTGACCGGCGTGTTCGTCGCCTCGCGACAGCCGACCAGTGCGCGGTAGTCTCGCGCTGGCTCAAAGGTAGCGCGC
>JBATYU010000742.1:0-5635 GCA_049674245.1 Bradyrhizobium sp.
TCGCGCCTCCCAGGTCAGTTTGCTCCACGAGGAAAAGGCTCGGCGGGCGGCCGCGAACGCTGCATCCATTCCGTCGCGCTCAATGTCGGGCACTTTGGCGAGCAACTCGCCGGTGGCGGGATCAAGAACATCCAGGGTGTTGCGAGCACCGACACTCTTTCCGTCGATCAGGTTTGTAAATATGCCGCGGACGCCGGCGGCGGCGAGAGCACTCTCGCGAAGCGCTGACACGGAGTCAGTCGGAAGGGATTGCTTGACCATGAGCGTGTTTCCTTCAAATAAAAGCCAAGGACTCCGCAAACTCTAGAAGTCGCGATCGAGGTCGGGGAAGAACTCGGTAAGCAAATTGCCGATGTACTGTGTGAGGTTCGGGAGGCTTCGGGCGTAGTCGGTCAGCCTGGGATGCATCTCGCGGAGCTGATAGACCAGGATGGTCATTCCGAAGACGACCGCGTCAAAAGACGTCGGCCGGTCGGTCCCGAGAAGATACCGATTTTCGCCCAGAATTTCGGCGACGGCCGCGAGGTCCTTGGACGCCTTGTCCACGATTTCGTCGGGCGTATAACGCGCGATGCCCTGCTTGTAGGTGCGGTCTTCCATGTCGTCCCGCAGCCCCTGAAGGCCGGGGCCCATTCCGCCGAAGGCATGCTCGAAGAACCAGTCCGAACCTTCTTGATCATAGAACTCGTAGATCAGCGCGATCCAATAGAGGTGGTCCTCCAGCGTACGCTGGACGAGGTGGCCGACAGCGCGCTGATGGTCGCTCAAACCGGCGTCGGGATCTGGAAAGGCGGTCTTCAGAAAGCCGATGACCAGGTCGGAATCGGCGACTTTCACGCCATCGACCGTGATGAAAGGCACCTTTCCACGCGGCGCATTGCCAACGCCCTGCTCGGCGACGGGTTCGAAAGGGATTCCTTGGAACCGAAGATGAGCTGTCAGCTTCGCAGAAAAAGGCGACAGCGACGGGACCCTGCGCGCGACGTCGGGATCGAAAATGCCGAAGCGGTGCAGAGTCATGACAGTCGACGGTCCAAAATGGACCTTATCGTACGGGTTCACATAGACGGGGATCTTCTTCATCACGGGCGTCCTTCATCTCGATTCACGCTCACAGCCGTGAGCAGACCAGACCGAAGGCAGCGGCTCCGCCCGTCGTTTCTGGTGCACGGGGGATATCGGGCATTGTCGAGACGATGATAATCGGATGAATGTCGACAGGACTTTTCGGGATTCGCGAGCAATGTCGTTAAAGCGGCACCGGAAAGGTCAGTCCGCGACCAGATTCTTCGTCAGGAAATCGATGAACGTTCGCACACGCAGACTGGAGAGGCTGCCTGCGGTGACAGCGTACAGATTGGCGTCGGAAGTCACGAACGTGTCGAGAGCGGTGACAAGTGCGCCAGAGGCAAGCTCCTTGCGGATATCCCAAGCGTTTCGCATGATGACGCCGTGGCCGTCGAGCGCCCATTGGCGAAGAACGCCGCCATCGTTGGCAACGCGATTGCCCGCAACACGAACCGTAACCGGTCGTCCCTCAACGGTGAAAGACCACGAAGAAAAGGTCGATCCAGGGCGCGGGTGGACGAGGCAATTGTGCGCGGCCAGGTCATCTGGGTGATTGGGTGCAGCATGGTTTGCCCAATAGGATGGCGCGGCGCACACCACGCGGCGCCCTCGAAGCATCAGTCGAGCCTTGAGAGCCGAATCCGCCAAGGGGCCATTGCGGAGTGCCAGGTCAATGTCCTGCTCCACGAGATCGACGACACCATCGGACAAGTGCAGCGCAATTTGTACGGCGGGGTGTAAGTCGAGGAAGCGATCGATCAGCGGCGCTACTTCGGTCCGGCCAAAATCTTGCGTGGCCGTCATCCGGATTGGGCCGCGCAAGGGCCCATCCTGAACCCCGGCGATGGATGCGTCCCAGTCTGCCAAGAGCTTTCTAGCATCGGCGAGAAAACGTCGCCCTTCGAACGTGAAGCTCAACCTGCGGGTCGATCGCGTGATCAGACTAACACGCGCCTGCTCTTCCAACTGCTGAAGCGCGACCGTCACCGTTGAGGTCGAAACAGACGCTTGGCGGGCGGCGGCTGAAAAGCTGCCGGTCTCAGCTATGGTTACGTACAGGCGGAGGGCTTCCAGGGTATCCATTTCTCGCAAATCCCGAAAGGTCCAATCGAGAATAGCCCAATTATCAACGAGACAAAAGCAATCGATATTGGCTTCAACAAGCAGGAGAAGCCCATGTCCACCTCATCGACGATAGCCGACAGCCGTGCCCCCTCTGCCAACCACACGATCATCCGTGTTGGCCTGATCGGCGTCGGAAACTGGGCTTTGAACGGCCCCGTTCGCGTGCTCAGCCTTATGCCGCAATATGAAATGGCGGCTGTCTACAGCCAGCGTCGCGACGCCGCGCAGTCTGCTGCGGACACCTTCGGTATCAGGCATGTCGTCGGATCGATCGATGAATTGGTTCGCCATCCAGACGTCGACATCGTCCTCGTGCTCACGACAGGTCCGCAGCACGAGGAAGCGGTACGCGCAGCGATCGCTGCGGGGAAGACCGTGTACTGCGAGTGGCCCTTGACGCCGGACTCGAAGACCTCGGCTGAACTGGTCGACCTTGCGGCAAAAGCTGGTGTGCAAACCATTCTCGGCACCCAACGCCGGTTCGCGCCAGGGCTGCGCTATCTGAAGGATCTTCTCGGCGATGGCTACGTCGGTCGTGTGCGCTCGGTCAGGATGCATGTGACGGTGAGCAGTTTCGGCAAAAATCGCAGCAAGGCGCTTCGTTGGAGCGCCTTCCCCGAAAATTTCATGGGCGTTACCTCAATTTTCGGCGCGCACTTGATGGACCCGCTCTTCTCGATCGTAGGCCGTCCGACTGAGATCTCGGCCGTTTCTGTCAACCAGTGGCCGGAAATCACAATCGTCGAAACGGGCGAGGAGATCAGCACGAAGGTTCCGGATCAATTGCTGCTGCAAGGCATCCTCGCAAGCGGAGCCGTGTTCGCCGTTCATATCGAGGGCGGGAAGCATCATGGCACCGGCGTTCAGATCGATATCACGGGTGATGATGGTGACTTGCAGATCACCAACACCTCGGCGTTCGGGGACGTGGGCGAAGAATATAATCTATTCGGTGCCCGCGTAGCGGACACCAAGATGGCGCCACTCGCAGTGCCCGCATCGTACAACTGGTTGCCACCCTCTGATCTTCCTAGCGGCGTGCTGGAGCTCGCCGATCTCTTCGAGGTTCATGCCCGCGATCTCGCAAGCGGCTCGCGAACCGTGCCCAGCTTCGAGGACGCCCTCTTCATGCAGCGGCTGCTTGAACAGGCAGCGGTCTCGTCAGCCAGCGGACATCGCATCAAGCTTTAGACGCTGCCGCGGCCGCTCCTCTGCCTTGGGGCAAATCACACCGGCCGCGACCATCCTCCACCAACTGCCAAGTAACATTCGCGCCGCTCTGCGAGCAGGCGAACGATGATCGCTGGCGCTTTGAAGGCGAAATGTCATGCCAACCACCGCGAGAGTCGCCCGTATTCACGAATATGGTCCTCCCGAAGTCCTGAGGTTCGAGGACATCGTCGTGGGTGAGCCGGGCGACGATGAAGCATTGATCCGCAACACCGTCATAGGTCTCAACTTCGTCGACGTTTATTATCGTAGAGGTTCTCTTCCGGTCCCTGCCTTTCCAGCGATCATCGGCGACGAGGCCGCCGGGGTAGTCGAAGCCGTTGGCAAAAACGTCAAGAACGTCAGCGTGGGTGACCGCGTCGTCTATGGCGATATCGCATTTGGCGCCTACGCTACGGCCCGCTTGCATCCCGCAGATCGGCTTGTCCGCATTCCGGCAGGTGTTTCTGACGACCAGGCAGCTAGTGCCTTTCTAAAGGGGCTCACCGCTCGCTATCTGCTCAAAGAGGTGCTCGAGCTCCGACCCGGTGACACCGTTCTGTATCATGCAGCAGCGGGCGGTGTAGGCCAGATTTTCGTTCAATGGGCGAAAGCACTTGGCCTAAAGGTGATCGGCACAGTGTCCAGCGACGCTAAGGCGAAGCTTGCACGTCATGCCGGCTGCGACCACGTCATCAATTATTCCTCCGAAGACTTCGTCGCCGAAGCGCTCGCGTTCACCGCAGGCAATGGCGTGGCAGCTGTTTTCGACTCCGTCGGGGCGGACACGTTCCGTGGGTCGCTGGCAGTTCTCAGGCCGCGCGGAACGCTTGTGCAATTCGGGAAGGCGTCTGGGTTCCCGGAACCGGTGGACCCATTCGAGTTGGCACCACGCGCGCTTTATCTGACGTGGCCCATTCTCCCTCACTATACGTCCACTGCAGAAGATCTGGCGATCGCCGCAGCCGACCTATTCGACGCAATCGCGACGGGAATTCTCAAGGTCGATCCGAGCAATCTTTATCCGTTTAGCCAGCTAATCGAAGCTCACCATGATCTCGAAGAGCGCCGAACCACCGGCGCGGCAGTGCTGCGTGTGACGGCCGCCGATCTCCCTTGATCAAATTCCATGCGCCGCGACGTCCGAAGACGCCCGCGGCCCCGATCCACGAAACAAGGCTCAACGAAAGGAATATAGCGATGAATACTTCTGTGATTGAAGCGATCGAGCGCCAGAAAACCACCAACCTTTACGATGCGTCGAAAAGCATTCCCGACGATGAAATTCGTGAGCTGGTGCGCCTGGCGACATTCTCCCCGACCGCGTTCCACCTGCAGAATTGGCGCTTTATAGCGGTGCGGTCGCCGGAAGCCAAAGCAAGGCTGCGGGCGGTTGCGGCTGATCAGCCCAAGGTTACCGAAGCTGCCGTCACTTTCATCATGGTCGGTGAACTGGCCGTGGCTGACGTGATGGCTGATCGACTGGCGGGCTCGGTTGCGGCAGGTTTCATGCCTGTCGAGATGGTGCCGGGCTGGGAAGCCGCAGCAAAATCGCTTTACTTCGAGAAGCCTCAGACCCAGCGCGATGAGGCAATTCGATCGGCGACCTTTGGCGCAAGCGGACTGATTCACGCCGCGCAGGCGATGGGTCTGGGCACTACGCCGATGATCGGGTTTGATCCGGTCGGCGTGTCACGTGAGTTTAGTCTCAGCGATAATGAGGTCCCGGCACTCCTCGTTGCCGTCGGCTATCCGACGGAGGCGAATTGGCCGCAGAAGCCGCGTCGGCCGATTTCGGACGTGCTCGCGTTCGCGTAACTCTTCTGACCAGCGCCGGTCGCGTTTCACACCAGCCTCGTCGAACTCTCGGGAGATCGGTTGTGTGGTGAATCCGCCCAGTCTTCCGCCCGCCAGAACCGGTTGGTCCGGCCTAAACGCTGGCGTTATCTAACCCGACCTTGAGGAATGTCCCATGACCCAACGTTTGAACTACACGACCATTGCTCCGCTCGGTGTAAAGGCCCTTGGCGGTGTTCACGCCTATGTCACGCAATCGAACTTGCCCGCTCAACTGGTCGATCTGGTCTATCTGCGTGTCTCGCAGATCAACGGCTGTGCCTATTGCATCGACATGCATTCTCGCGACCTGCTTAAGGGCGGCTTGGCCGTCGAAAAGCTGGTGCTCGTCCCCTGCGTGGCGCGAGGCAGGCTCCCTGTTCGACTCACGCGAACG
>JBATYU010000743.1:0-2001 GCA_049674245.1 Bradyrhizobium sp.
AGTTCGCCGAGCAGAACCTTGCCGACGGTACCGCGATGAGCCAGCCATTGCTCGCTGTCGCAGGCTGCGAATCCGAGACCCTCGGTCGCACCGTAATACTCATGAATGATCGGTCCCCACCATGCGATCATCTGCTCCTTCACCGGGATCGGACAAGGCGCGGCGGCGTGGATTATTACCTCGAGCGATGACAGGTCGTAACGCGATCGCGCGCCCTCGGGCAGTTTCAGCATGCGCGAGAACATCGTCGGCACGAGCTGGCTATGGGTCGGCTTATACCTCTCGACCAGTTGCAGATAGCGCTCCGGATCGAACCGCTCCATGATGATCGCGGTGCCGCCGTTGCGGATCACGAGGTTGACGGACGCTTGCGGTGCCGCATGGTAAAGCGGAGCAGGAGACAGATACACGAGACCTTCCCTGTAGCGCCACAGCCTCTGAAGAAAATCAAACAGTGGCAATTGCTGCGACGGTGGCTGGTCGAGCAGCGGGCGGAGAATGCCTTTTGGCCTGCCGGTTGTCCCCGACGAGTACGACATGGCCGTGCCAATTGTCTCGTCTGCAATCGGCGTGGCGGGAAAGCCGGCGGTGGCCTCGTCGAGATTGAGGATACGCTCGCCATCGCCCGAGCCGTCCACCACCAGCACGGCTTCGACCTTCGGGCACTGGCCGATTGCTGTGAGGGTGGTCGCGCGAGTCTCTTCGGATACAATTAGGACTCTGGATTCGCTGTTGTTGACGATGTAAGCGAGCTCGCCTGCGGTCAGAAACGAATTGACGCAAGTGAAGTAGAGTCCCGCGCGCTCGCCCGCGCCGCAGCTTTCGATGTAGCGGTCGTTGTTCTCCATGAAGATGGCGTAGTGATCGAGGCGCTTGAGCCCGCGGCTGCGAAGAAAGTGCGCGAGGCGGTTGGTGCGTTGTTCCAGCTCGGCTTACGTTACGGCGACGCCGGTTTGCGCCATAATGAACGCCGGCTGATTGGCTCGAATTTTGGCATGCACACCTGGATACATCGGATGTCCCTCCCTGATGATTGCTGTGTCGAATTATTTCGGTCTGTTGTTTGATAAAGTATGCTGCTTTGGTGTCGGACCGTGGGCAAGAAGGGCAGCGCTATCGGCGTTAAAAAAAGCTGGAGCGCGACGACGCCCGTTGAGCAGGACAAGATAGTTGCGGTTCACGCGTTTGAGATGTCGTTGAGCCCGGATCCGGTCAGTCGATTGTCTTCCGTCGCGCGCGGTCACTGCATCGCTCCCTCACCCGATACGTTGCTCGGCGGTCAGCGGCAAACGCGCCAGCTCATGACGTTGAAGCTTGCCGGTGGTGCTGCGGGGCAACTCCTCGGAGCGCATGAACTGCAGGTAGCGCGGGCGCTTATAGCTGGCGAGCCGCTCGCGACACCAGTGGATGATTTCGGCGCTGTCGGCCAACTGGCCTTGGCGGAGGACGACCACGGCCTTTATCGTCTCGCCCCAATGCGCGTCCGGTACGCCGAACACACACGCTTCTTGCACGGCCGGATGTCGGCTGAGGACGGCCTCGACCTCTGCGGGATAGACATTCTCGCCGCCGGTCTTGATCAGGTATTTCTTGCGGTCGACGAAAGTGAGCGTGCCGTCCTCCTCACGCCGCAACAGGTCGCCTGTATGGAGCCAACCGCCCTTGAACACCTCAGCGTTGGCCGCATCGTCATCGAGATAGCCGGACATGATGCTCGGGCCCCGCACCACGCATTCGCCCGGCTGGCCGACAGGCATCTCGTTCATGTCTTCGCCGACGACGCGGACCTCCATCAACGGCGAAGGTCGTTTGCGCAGCGACGGCACTTCGCCTGGGCCGGAACAGCCGTGCGCGAGCAGGTAGCTCGACTCGCTCTGCCCGAAGGCGTCGTAAAAAGTGATACCGAAGGTCTCCGTCAGCTTCGCGACGACGTTCGGCATCATGTTGGCGTAGCCGATGGCGAAGCGCAGGCTCGACAGATCGTTGGCCTGCCGCTGCGGG
>JBATYU010000744.1:0-3695 GCA_049674245.1 Bradyrhizobium sp.
CGTACATGAAATATCACAACGAGGTACGGACGCATTTATCTTTGGAGAAGGATGCGCCGGTCTCTCGCGCCGTTGAGAGGGCAGGGTGTATTCTTTGCCGCCCCATTCTCGGCGGGCTACATCACCACTATGCTCGCATTTGATTTACGATAGGCAAAGGTAGGGCTCCTCGAAGGTATGCGTCCCTCAGAAATGTAAGCCGATTAATTGGAGCACTGATGCCGGTCGCCAGCGCGTTTTCTTACTCTAACGCCGCCGATTCCTCGATGGCTCTTCACAGCTCTAGGCGAGCCCAAGCCCATTGCGTTATTATCAGTATCGATGGATCAAATCATCGGTTTGACGGTGGGATCGAACGGTCGTTGGTGTCCAAAGATTCGCAACATGACTCTTGGTTGGACCCTCAACGTGCCGGACGCAGGAGCTGATCGCATGCTCTCGATTGAAGATATGGTCTGGAACAGCCAGAGGACGTCGGTATCAGCCACCGTCGGTGGGATGCCCGCTCAAAGCCAGGGAGCTTCCCGGCAGGTTCGCACGCGCGGGTGCGGGCTTTGGGATGATCTCGAAGCGTCACCTCTTCAAAGGCACTTTTGGGTTCGAAATGCACCTTATGCCTTAAGGGATCCTTGCAACTCATTGAAATCGCAACAAATGCGACCGCCCTCCGAGCGCACCACCTCAAAATCACACAAACTCAAGCCTAATGCCCGTATCCATCCCCGATGCCGTACTCCTGATAGATCGTCAGCGGGTCACGATCGGGAAACAGCCGGCACTTGGCCTGGGCCAGATGCAGCGTGACGGCTGCGGGCTCGCGGCCATGGGCGAGAAGCTTCCTGATGTCGTCCATATGCGCGCGGGGCTGGTGCTTTGGCGGAAGCTGCTCCAGCGCGACGAAAGCCGTTGCCAGCGCCTCGGTGACAACCCATTCGTCGTGGCCTGTGACTCCCTTTTTCGGCATCAGTGCACCCCACCTCCTGTGGCGATCGCATTCTAACCTGATCGAGGTGGAACCGCCATCGAGCCTTTGGGCGGCTCGCGCGAGCAGATTCCAGCCTGACGCTGGCGAACTTCACCACCTTCGACCGCTTGAGTTCGGGATCGAGCACGGGCCGGTCAAGGGGTTCGAACCCGGCGCTGAAGAGGGCGGGCCGCGATCATCAAAACGGTAGGGTTGGGAATTTTCGGGTGGCGGCGTCTTGCATTGTGGCCGTGCCGGGCTAAAAGGCCGGGACGTCGATGCCTCCCAACACCGAAAACCCAACCAACCCAAGCGCGGGCAAGGTCGAAGGAAATATAAGTTTCCGGTAGAGTTTTGGATTCGAGTGCGCGGTTACATAGGTAGCGAATGTCAAATCCACGCCACTAGTCCTGCTCGGCCTACGCAAAATCCCGCCATTCGTGTTCAGGGCCGGTTGCCCCCATCATCGGTTGGAGCATACGCATGAGACTCCTGAGCTTCGGCTACCGTTTCATCTCCAACTTCGTGTTTCTCGCAGTGGTTTATTTTAGCTTGAACTTCATGGAGAAGTATCAGAACCGTGCGATCCTCGCGATTCTCGTGCTGGTCTATAGCGGAATGCGCGCAGCCTCCGCATTGCGGTCGTTCTATTTCTTCCAGAAGATCGAGCGGCTGGAGGTCGAGACACGGCGCCTGATGTCAATTGCCGGGGACAGCGGCGGGGTAGCGACCTCGCGCAAGCAGGCCGTCAGCGACGTCGGCGCGCTGCGCCGCGACGCGGAGATGAAATCCTATATGGATCTGTTCTTTCTGGTCTGCATCGTGCTGCTCTGCGTCGCCAAGATCGTGACGGACTGAACGGGGTCTCGCGACCAGGCGCGGCAACCGGTTGCGTGAGCAGCGGCGTTATATCAACTGATGCTGACGATGCTGCTCGGGCGTTGTTCGGCTGATGGATTTGCCTCTCCTGGTGGGAGAGCAAAGCCTGTTGCTGTTCGGAGGGGGCGCGGTTGCGCTATCGCTGGCGGTCGCGCTTTTTCTGCCAAATGTCCCCCAATTGTTTGGCTACCGCGAATACCGTCGCAATCCGGACCAGGCCAAGTTCCTCGGTTGGCGGCTTAATTTCGCGTGGGCATTGCTGATTGCTCAGGCGCTGGTGATCTCGCTGTTTGGCATGTGGCAGCGCGTGGAATTTCTTTATTTCCAGTTCTGAGCGGAGCGTTCCGATCTTGCCAGAACAGCGCAAAAAAGCCCGCGACCTCGCCGCGCACACCTGATAAAGCACGGCGAATATCCGAAGGGATTTTGTCGGCAGTTCTGATGAACCGGTCAACCCACGAAAGTTTCACCCGGGATGAAGCGGCGCAACCCGGATCCGACCGCACATTCGGCCTGGTCATGACGGGCGCGCTCGCGCTCGTGAGCCTGCTCAATGGCTGGCATTTTGGCCGCGTATGGCCGTGGACGTTGACGGCCGCGGCGCTGTTCCTGATCGCAGCTCTGGCGTGGCCGTCGTCGCTGCGTCCGCTCAATTATTTGTGGATGAAGCTCGGCCTGCTGCTGCACAGGATCGTCAATCCGATTGTGATGGGCCTGTTGTTCTACGGTACGATTTTGCCCACCGGGCTTGTGATGCGGATGCGGGGCAGGGACCTTTTGCGGCTCAAACGCGATTCCAGTGCGGAGAGCTATTGGATCGCGCGCGTCCCCGGACCCGCGCCGGAAACCATGAGAGACCAGTTCTGATGATGGATTTTCTCGCCGAGTTGTGGCGCTTCATGCGCGTGCGCAAGAAATTCTGGCTGCTGCCGATCCTGATCATGATGGTAGTGTTCGGCGGTCTCGTCGTGCTGACGAAGGGGTCCGTGTTCGCGCCGTTCATCTACACGCTTTTCTGACAAGGTATGCGCATTCTCGGGATCTCCGCGTTCTATCACGACAGCGCCGCGGCGCTGGTCGAGGACGGCCGCATCGTCGCCGCCGCGCAGGAAGAGCGCTTCACGCGCAAGAAGCACGACCCGTCGTTTCCGATGCATGCGATCGGCTATTGCCTGGAAGCCACAGGCGCAAGGCTTTCCGACATCGATCATGTCGCCTTCTACGACAAGCCGTTCCTGAAATTCGAGCGGCTGCTCGAGACCTATATCGCGCTGGCGCCGGCAGGCTTCCGCTCCTTCCAGATGGCGATCCCGCTATGGCTGAAGGAAAAGCTGTTCCAGAAGAGCCTGTTGCGAAAAAAGCTGCAGGAATTCGATGAGGAGTTTGACGGCGCAAAACTGCTGTTCACCGAACATCATCTGAGCCATGCGGCCTCGGCGTTTTATCCGTCGCCGTTCGACAAGGCCGTGGTGCTGACCATGGATGGCGTCGGGGAATGGGCGACGACATCGGCTGCGCTCGGCGAGGGCAACCGCCTCGAAATCTTCCAGGAGATCCACTTTCCGCATTCGCTCGGCCTGCTTTATTCGGCCGTGACCTACTACACCGGCTTCAAGGTCAACTCCGGCGAATACAAGGTGATGGGGCTTGCGCCTTACGGCCAGCCGAAATACGCGCAACTCATGCTCGATCACCTGATCGATCTGAAGCCGGACGGATCGTTCCGGCTCGACATGTCCTATTTCGACTATTGCGCCGGGCTCACCATGACCAATGAGCGGTTTGCAAAACTGTTCGGCCAGCCGGTGCGCGCGCCCGACCAGTTGCTGACCCCGTTCCACATGGACGTCGC
>JBATYU010000745.1:0-4356 GCA_049674245.1 Bradyrhizobium sp.
GCGTCGCATTGTCTTTCACGTTGGCAGCGGTCGATGTGTTGGCCGCCGCCCGTCGCGTCGCGGAAACGGCGACGTTTTGTTCGGCCCGCCGAGGCGTGGGCAGTTCAGCGTCGGCGTCCGTCGCCGAAAGCGACGTCGCAGGTTCATTGCTTTGCGAGGGCGCGGAAACGTCTGCAGATGCATCGGCTTGTGTGGCCTTTTCGCCTAGTTCGCGGAGATACCAACAACGCTGCTTGGTTGTATGTTCCGTCCGGAAATACCAGTGCTGGCCTTGCGGCGCTTGACCCTGAGGTTCGGTCAGGCAGTCGTCGGCCGCCGCGCGAGCCGAGCTGGACGCGACGATCGTGACCGGAATGCCTGCAACAACGCTGGCGAAGATCGCGAACGCGCATTCTGCGGTTCGGTTTGCCATCTGCACCTCCGGTTACGCAACGCAACACAACACGACGATCCGCGAATATCGGCGAAGACTTGGGTCGCAATGGGCCGCAATTCCGGAGAGGATGGGGCTTAATTCGGGCCTGGTTTTTCGTTCACCAAGAACAAAATGTGGCGCTATTGTTTCGACGAGGTCCAGCGCCCGACGCATCCGTCGGATCGCTTGAACGTTCCCGCGCCGCTGCGGCCGGAAACATGCCCGGACGGAGCTCGCGGCCCCGCTCGGGCTGACAGTTCCGCTGAGACCTTCACCAATGATGGCCGTCGCTGCCATCCTGGGCGACGCTGCCGGGCTGGGTCGCATAGGAGATCAGGGTGCCTTCCGGCGCCCGCATCTGGGCGAGGCCGCCGTCGGACGAGCGCAAGCTGCGGGCACCGAACGGATTGTTGCGGCAGGCATCGAGAATCACGAGGTTGAGCCGGGTGCCCGAGCCCTGCATCTGGCGCAGCATGAGGTTGATATCCACCATCTGGAAGTCGACATCGGCCTCGCGTGTCGGATTGGCATTGACCGGCACCAGATAGTTGGAGCCGCTGACCTGAACGCCATGGCGGGCGTAATAGAATAGGGCAACATCGGCGCCCTGCACCTGCCGTCCAAAATTCTGTACCGCGTTGTCGATGGCGGTCTTGTCAAGATTGAGTTGGGCCCGCCCGCCGATCAGGGTGAAGCCAAGGCCATCGAGCGTATCCGCCATCAGCACCGCGTCTTTGCTCGGATTGTCGAGCGGGGTGACGTTTTGATAGGTGGAGTTGCCGATCACCAGCGCGATGCGTTTTTCGGCGGCCGCGGGACTGGTCGAAAGCAAGGTAAGAAAGCCTGCGGCCGCCGCCAGCGCGCCGCTTTTCCCCCTCCAGTCAAAGCGCGGCCGGCTCAACTCCATCCCCAAAGATATAAAGATATAAAGGCGGAAGATTATCCGCCGCCGTCCACTCCGAAAAGCGCCTGGCGCTGGCTTCGCCGCGGCCGTCAGTTGCTCTCGATCACGTCGCTGAACAACACGTAACGCTCGCCGTTGAAGCGGACCAGCCGCATCTGTTTGATCGGGCGCAGATCGGTTGGGCTCGTCTGCAGCCGGATGCCGGGCAATAGCAACGGCAGCTCCATGTTGAGATGCGAGGCCTGCTGCATGATGTTCTCGCGTGTCAGGTTGTCGCCGCACTGCTTGAGGATCTGCACCACGGCGTAACCGATATTGTAGCCGTACGGCGCGTAGTAGTCGCTCTTGCCGATCCGCGGGTTGTACCTGTCCATCCAGACGTTCCACGCCTTCATTTCCGGATCGTCCTTCCACTGCGGGTCGGCCGGATCCTTTTGATAGGCGGCGGAGATGATGCCCTTTGCCGCTTCAAACCCGGCCGGCTTGATCGCGCCAGCAATCGACGAACCGATGCTGACCACGATTTCCTGCGGATGCCAATCGACGTCGTAGGCCTTGCGAATGGCTTGCGCGGAAAATTTCGGAATCGTGACGATGAAGAATACGTCGGCGCCCGAGGCCTTCAGCGAGACCACCTGGGAGTCGACGGTCGGGTCGGTGGTGTTGTAGGCTTGCGTTGACACGATCATTGTCTCGGCCTTGTCGCCGAGCCCGCGCCTGAAGCCCATGAGATAATCGCGTCCGAGATCGTCATTCTGCGCGAGGATGCCGATCTTCGCGTTGGGTTTCTCCGCCAGAATATACTTGGCGTAGATCTCGCCTTCCGACGCGTAGTGCGGTGTCCAGCTCATGGTCCATGGATAATGTTCGGGATCGTTGAAGACGGTCGCGCCCGAGCCGACAAACAGATGCGGCACCTTCTTCTGGTTGATGTACTTGACCACCGCCATATTGGTCGCGGTGCCGACCGGATTGACCAGAAACAGCACCTCGTCGCTCTCGATCAGGCGCCTGATCTGTTCCACCGTCTTGGGCGGGCTGTAGGCGTCGTCGAGGCTGACGAAGTTGATCTTGCGGCCGTTGATGCCGCCCTGTTCATTGATCATCGCGAAATAGGCGGTGGCGGAAACCGCGCCGGCTGAATAGGCCGACGCCGGGCCGCTATAGGGCGTGGTGGTGCCGATCTTGATTTCGCTGTCGGTGACGCCGGGGCCATATTGCTTTTGCGCCTGCGCCGGCGCGGCGATGCAGACCAGCGCCAGCACTACGAGTGCGCTCCACGTCGAACGATTCCTCCCAGTCATTGGAATCCTCCCTATCCGGCTGAGGCTTGCACGGCACCGCCCCATTTGCGGCGCTTGTCGGTTCGCCTCAGTTCTTCAACACGATACGTCCAACCACTTTTCCCGCCCGCAACGCGTCGATCCATTTCTGGACGTCGCCCATCGGCTCTTCCCTGATCGGCGTGGGCTTGATCTTGCCGGCGCGCGCGAGCGCCATCAGTTCGCGCGCCTCAGTCAGCGTGCCGACCATAAAGCCCTCGATGGTCATGCGCTTGTAAATCCACTGCACCATCGGCAGGCTAAAATTGCCGCCCATCAGGCCGGAGACCACGATCTTGCCGCCGCGCGCGACCACCGAGACTGCGAACGCCATCGACCTCTCATTGCCGGCAAAATCCACCACCTCGTCAAAGCCACCCTCGGTTTCCTTCAGGATGCGCTTGGCGATGTCGGCTTCGGAGGGGTCATAGGCGATCGCGGCGCCGTTCTTTAAGGCCGCCTCGCGCGCGGCGGGGCTTACATCAGCCACCGAGATCTTCTGCGTGAACATGGCTTGCGCGAACGACAGGCCCATCATGCCGACGCCGCCAAGCCCGATCAGCAAGAGATTGCGCTGGCGCGGTCGGTCGACCAGGCGCTTCAAGGCGCCATAGGCGGTTACGCCCGAGCACATCAGGGTCGCGGCCTGATTGACCGGCAGCGGATCGTAGTCGAGCAGATATTTGGCGTCGGGCACCAGCACGTGACTGGCAAAACCGCCGTCGATGGAAACGCCGAGGAAACGCTGCTTGAGGCAGAGATTTTCGTCGCCGTTGAGACAGTCGCGGCACTGGCCGCAGCCGATCCAGGGGAATACCGCCTTCTTGGTGCCGACCAGATCCTTCAGTAGGTCCGGACCCACTGCCTCGACGACGCCTGCGATCTCATGCCCGAGCGTGAACGGCAGCGTCATGCCGCGCGTGGTGTCAAGTCTCTTGCCGCCCCCGAGATCGGCGTAACCGTCCTGGATATGCAGATCGGAATGGCACAGTCCGCAGCGCGCGACGCGTACCAAAACTTCTTTGCCTTGCGGTTTTGGCGTCTCAACGATCGTTTCGCACAGCGGCGCATCGAATTTGACGAGCGACTGGCGATGCATCTGTGCCATGGTGTTCTTTCCTTACGGCATTTCGAGTTTTTGGCTGCGTATATTGGCCAATTCACGTGCCATGGCAACAAAGCCGGAGACCGGAATGGTCTCGGCCCGACGCGTCAAATCGACATCCGCCGCTGAAGCCAGCCGGTCAGGCTCCACCGGCAAGGATTTGAGGCTCTGCCGCAGCATTTTCCGGCGCTGGCCGAACGCTGCTGCCGCCACCTGCTCCAGCGCCCTGCGATCGCAAGGCTCCGGCGTGCCGCGCGGCACCAGCCGCACCAGCGACGAGGTGACCTTGGGCTGGGGCACAAAAGCGGCGGGCGAGATGTCGAACAATATCCTGGTCTCGGCGCGCCAGTTCGCGAGCACGCCGAGCCGCCCATAGGCGTCGTCATTTTCCCGCGCGACGATGCGCTCGGCCACCTCGCGCTGGAACATCAGCACCATCATGTCGTACCAGGGCGGCCATGGCTCGATCGACAGCCAGCCGATCAACAGCGGGGTCGCGATGTTGTAAGGCAGGTTGGCGACGATCTTCGCCCTCTCCGCGCCGAGCAGCGGGCGCGGATCGAAGGCCTGAGCATCGGCGTGGACGATTTCCCGGCGTCCCGGATAGCGG
>JBATYU010000746.1:0-7137 GCA_049674245.1 Bradyrhizobium sp.
AAATTCCACACCATCAGCGCGAAGCGTTCCGGCGCCGGCTTGTCGAAGCCGAACTGCTTTTCCAGGCTCTTGATGAAATCGGGATCGAGCCCCTGCGCGCCGCGGTATTTCGAGCTGACGGCATCGGCGGCAGCGCCGACCTGCTGGCCGCGCGCGCCGAAATCTCCGCCGGAAGACCCCGAAATCCGCGAGGCGCCGCCGGTGTCGGCGCCGGAAAGCTGCGCGATCACGCGCTCAACCGGGCCGCCCGGCGCAAACTGCACCACAACAAAGGAGACGAACAGAATTCCCAACAGCGTCGGAACCATCAGAAGAATGCGGCGGGCGATGTAGGCGCTCATTATTTCGCCTGCTCGGCCTTGGCCGCTTTGTTCACGTCGTACCACCAGTTTGCCGGGGCGCCGACGCCTTGGGCAAAACGCGGCGGCTTTTCCGGATGGCTGAACACGTCCCAATAGGCAAGCCGGTGCGTGTGCGCGTACCATTGCGGCACCCAGTAGCGGCCGGCGCGAAACACCCGATCGAAGGCGCGGCAGGCAATCGTGAGATCAGCGCGATTGTCGGTGCCGAGGATCTTTTCGACCAGCGCGTCGATCGCCGGGTTGGCGATGCCGGCGAGGTTGTACGACCCCTTGGTAGCGGCCGACTGCGACGTGAAGAACGGACGCATGCCGTCACCCGGGGTGGCCGACATGGAAAAGCGCTCGATCGTCATGTCGAAATCGAAATCTTCCAGCCGGGCGCGGTATTGCACGGCGTCGACCATCCGCAAGTTGGCCTCGATGCCGAGCGTGCCGAGATTCTTCAGATAGGGTCCGTGATGCGGCTGTATCGATTGCTCGTCGATCAGAAATTCGATCTGGAAAACCTCGCCATTCGGCAACAGCCGCTTGCCGTCCTTGATGGGAAGCCCCGCTTCCTGCAACAGTTGAGAAGCCTTGCGCAATAGCGCCCGGTCCTGCCCCGACCCATCCGATACCGGCGGCACGATGGGAGGGCCAAAAACCTCGTCCGGCACCTGACCGCGAAACGGTTCCAGCAGCGCGAGCTCTTGCGACGACGGCGGCCCGTCCGCCATCATGTCCGAATTCTGGAACGGCGAATGAGTACGCGCGTAGGCTCCGTACATGATGGTCTTGTTGGTCCACTCGAAATCGAACGCCTGGATCAGCGCTTCGCGCACCCGTGGATCCCTGAATTTCTCGCGACGAGTATTGATAAACCAACCCTGCGCGCCTGACGGCGTTTCGTCGGGCAAAGTCTCGCGCTTGACACGACCATCCTTCACCGCCGGGAAATCATAGCGCGTCGCCCATATCCGCGCGGTGAGTTCCTCACGAAACAGGTAGTTCCTTCCGGCAAATCCCTCGAACGCGACGTCGCGATCCCGGTAAAACTCGTAACGCAGGATATCGAAATTGTAGCTGCCGCGCGAAACCGGGAGATCAGCACCCCACCAATCCTTGACCCGCTCGAATTCAATGTAGCGATTGACCTCGAATTTTCCGACCTTGTAGGGCCCTGATCCGAGCGGGACGTCGAGCGTCGATTCATCGAACGGCTGCGCGGCGTAATAGGCTTGCGAGAAGATCGGCAGACTCGCGACAAAGAGCGGCACGTCGCGCGCGCGCTTCTCGGCGAAGCTGACGATCAGCGTTGCATCGTCGAGCGCCTGCGCCTTCAACATGTCGCGCATCTGGACGATGATCAGGGGATGGCCCTTTGCCTTCAACGTGGTGAGCGAGAAGGCGGCGTCACGCGCCGTCAGTTTCGAACCATCGTGAAACCTGGCCTCCGGCCGCAGCGTAAAGCGATAGGTCAGTTTGTCAGCTGAGATCTGCACCGATTTTGCGACCAGCCCGTACATCGCATCCGGCTCGTCATTGGCGCGCGCCATCAGCGGCGCGAACGTCATGTCCATGCCCTGCGCGCCTTCGCCCTTGATGATGTAAGCGTTGAGCGAATTGAACGTAAAGTACGACTGATTGTTGGAGCGAATCGAGGGAATGAACGAAAATATCCCCCCTTTTGGCGCGGCGACGTTTACGTAGTCGAACTGCTGAAAGTCGGCCGGATATTTCAGATCGCCGAACGCCGATATGCCGTGAGCCTCATTGGCGACATCGGACGCCCTTGCCGGCCGCAGCAGTGGTGCGCTCAGCGCACCGATACCGAGGCCGATCAGGTGCCGGCGGGAGACAAGCGCCATGCGCGAATTATCCTTCAAGAGCGCTTGCCGATCCGGGCAGCCTTCTCGGCATCATACCACCACAGGGCGGGGAGGCCCGAGCGCGCATATTTCGGCAGCTCGGCATGGCTGAAACGGTCCCAACGGGCGTAGCGCGAGAAAGGATAGGTGAACTGCGGCACGACGTAGAAATTCCATAACAGCACGCGATCCAGCGCGTGGGTCGCCGCCACCAGATCTGCGCGGTCCTTGGCAAAAATCACTTTGTCGATCAGCATATCGACCGCCGGATTCTTGATGCCGATAGTGTTTCTCGAGCCGGGTTGATCGGCCATCTGCGAGCCCCAGAATTCCCGCTGCTCGTTGCCAGGCGACAGCGACTCTCCCCACTGGTCGAGGATGATGTCGAAATCGAAGCTACGCAGCCGGTTTTGATATTGCGCATCGTCGACGACACGAACCGAGATCGTGACGCCGATGCGCTCCAGCGACGGCTTGTAGAACAGCGCGATCCGCTCGGCTGACGGATCCTGCACCAGGATTTCGACGGTAACCGGCTTGCCCGCGGGATCGACAAGCCTTCGGTCGCGCACCTCGTAGCCGGCTTCCTTCAACAGCCGCGCGCCTTCCCGCAAATTGGCGCGCACGGCCTCGGGGTTGCCGCCGACCGGGTTCTGATAGGGCGTGGTGAAGACCTCGGCCGGCACCTTGTCGCGCACCGTCTCCAAAATCTGTAGCTCTTGCCCCTGCGGCAATCCCGAACACGCAAGCTCAGATCCCTCGAAGTAGCTGTTGATGCGCTTGTACTGGCCAAAGAAAAGCTGCTTGTTCATCTCCTCGAAATCGTAGGCGTAGTTGAAGGCCCGGCGCAGCCGTGCGTCCTTGAATTGATCGCGTCGCAAATTGAACGAGAAAGCCTGCATCCGGCCGGAATCGTTGATCGGGAATTCTTCCTTCAAAACGCGCTTGTCCGCGACCGCCGGAAAGTCATAGGCCGTCGCCCATTGCTTGGCCGAATTTTCGCTGATCCAGTCGGCCTGGTCGGCCTTGAACGCTTCGAGCGCGACCAGATTGTCGCGGAAGAATTCGAAACGCATTTCGTCGAAATTGTTGTGTCCGACCTGCGCCGGAATGCTGGCACCCCAATAATCCTTTACCCGCTCCAGCTTGACCGACCGGCCAGCGACGAATTCCTTGATGCGGTAGGGACCGGAGCCCAGCGGCATTTCCAGCGTCGTCGCCGAGATGTCACGCTTCCTGCCCTGGCTGTCGGTGCCATCCCAGTAGTGCTTGGGCAATATCAGCAATTCGCCGACGATGGTCGGCAGTTCGCGATTTCCGGGAGTATCGAAGGTAAACTTGATATCACGTTCCCCCGTCTTTTCCGCTTTCGCAACGTGACGATAGTATGAGGCATAGAACGGGCTATATTTCTTTAGCACCTCGATCGAGAAAATCACGTCCTCCGGCGTCACCGGCTTGGCGTCGTGCCAGCGCGCTTCGTTGCGCAGGCGATAGGTGACCCAGGAAAAATCGTCCGGATGCGAGGCCGCTTCCGCCAGCAAGCCGTACTCGGTGGCGATCTCGTCCTGCGACCGCGTCATCAACGTTTCGTAGATCAGAGCGGCAGAAGGCGCGATCGAGCCTTTGACGCCGGCAACCGCGATGTTGAAGTTATCGAAGGTGCCGATCGAGATCGTGCGCGCGACACCGCCCTTGGGCGCGTCCGGATTGACGTAATCGAAGCGCTTGAAATCGGCCGGATATTTGACATCGCCAAACAGCGACAGGCCGTGCCGCCAAACCATGTCGCCCGTTCCGGATTGCGCATGGGCCGGAGCGATCGCGGGAACGGCCGCCACGCCGCCCAGCGCCGGAGCCATGGCGGCAAAGGCGCCGCCTTGCAGAAGGTTTCGTCGGGTAATCGCCAAAGGAGGAATCCTGTTGCTGAAGGGCTAATGGGGCTTGGGACCCAATATAAGGCAACGGCTCGGCAAATTGTGTTGCTTTTTCCTCATGATACTAGCCCCGATGCGGCGAAAGGTCCCGATAACAAGCGCGCGAGCCCCATGCTTCATAAGAAGAAACGGCCAGGCATTGCCTGGCCGTTTGGAAGAATTCATCCGGTGCCGCGGCTATTTCGACGCGGTCGGCAGCGGAACCGGGCTATCCGCCAGCTTGTGCAGATAAGCGATCACGTCGGCGCGCTCGCTGTCCTTGGTGATGCCGGCAAAGCCCATCGCGGTACCCGGGACAAAGCCCTTGGGGTTGGTGAGGAACTGGTTGAGGTCTTGATCGGTCCAGGTACCGCCCTTGGCCTTCATGGCAGCCGAGAAATTAAACCCGCCGCGGCCCTCGCCCTTATGGTCGCCGACGATGCCATAGAGATTGGGTCCGACGCGGTTGGGGCCGTTCTTCTCGAAGGTGTGACAGGCCTGGCACTTCTTCGCCGCGGCCTCGCCCTTTTCAGCGGAGGCAGTCTGCAACAGCTTCTCGATCGGCTCGGATGGCGGTGCGGCTTCCTTGACCCCGCCGCCCGCCGGCGCTTCCTTCACGGCAATTTCGAAACCCGGCTTTTGCGGCATCGTGGGCGTAAAGATCGCGCCGGCGGTGAAGCTCGTCACCAGGAGAACAAGGCAGGTGCCGAGGAGGGCGCCGAGAATCTTATTGAGTTCGAAGGAGTCCATTTCGGATCAGGCTCCAGGCCGTAAAAGATCGATTTGGCCGGAGGAAACGGCCGCGGGAAGGGCATCGGGAATCGGCCTTCGCGCCGCACCCCAAGCCAGGTTGAGATATCGGTTTGCCCATGCTCTGGCAACCCGTATAAACGCGCCGGCTATCAGCCAATCCCCAACACTTCCGGCCCTTTTTCGAACGACCCGAGACCTCGCTCCTGATGACCAAAACCCGCACTTTGGTGCTGATTCCCGCCCGCATGGCCTCGACCCGCCTGCCGGGCAAGCCGCTTATGGATATCGGAGGCTTGCCGATGATCGTCCATGTGCTGCGCCGGGCCGAGGCCGCCCAAATCGGCCGGGTGGCGGTCGCGACCGACACGCCGGAAATCGCGACCGCGGTGCGGGCGCACGGCGGTGAGGCGGTGATGACGCGCCCCGACCACGCTTCCGGTTCGGACCGGATTTATGAGGCGCTCGAAAAGCTCGATCCGAAGCGCGAGGCCGAGATCGTGGTCAATCTGCAGGGCGATTGTCCGACCATTGCGCCCGACAACATCCGCGACGTGTTGCCGCCGCTTGCCGATCCCGAAGTCGATATCGCGACGCTCGCCGCCGAAATCCATACCGAGGAGGAGAGCACCGCCCCGAGCGTGGTCAAGGCGATCGGCTCGCCGATCGGCGGACGGCGGCTGCGCGCGCTTTACTTTACCCGCGCCACCGCGCCATACGGCGACGGGCCGCGCTACCATCATATCGGGCTCTATGCCTATCGCCGCGCGGCGCTGGAGCGGTTCGTAAGCCTGCCGCCCTCACCGCTGGAACGGCAGGAGAAACTCGAGCAGCTTCGGGCGCTCGAGGCCGGCATGCGCATCGACATTACGATCGTCGACACCGTGCCGCGCGGCGTCGATACCCCGCCCGACCTCGAAACCGCCCGCCGGCTCCTTTCAAAACCTTGAGCGGCTGATACAAGGCGCGCTATGACCAAGACAACCTCCAAAAAGCTGAAGATCGCATTCCAGGGCGAGCCGGGCGCGAATTCCCATATCGCGATCGTCGAAGCCTATCCCGACGCCGAGCCGTTGCCCTGCCCGACCTTTGAGGACGCGCTTGCCGCGATCACATCGGCGGAAGCCAGTCTCGGCATGATCCCGATCGAAAATTCGGTCGCCGGCCGGGTCGCCGACATCCATCATCTGTTGCCGCAATCCGGGCTGTTCATTGTCGGCGAATGGTTCTTGCCGATTCGGCATCAATTGATGGCGCCGAAGGGCGCCAAGATCGGCGACATCAAGACCGTGGAGAGCCACGTCCACGCGCTCGGGCAGTGCCGCCGCATCATCCGCAAGCTCGGCCTCAAGCCGATCGTGGCGGCCGATACCGCCGGCAGCGCCCGCGATATCGCCGAACGCGGCGACAAGAGCACCGGTGCGATTGCCTCGCGGCTCGCCGCTGACATCTACGGCCTCGATATCCTGGCCGAGGACGTCGAGGACGAGACCCACAACACCACGCGCTTTGTGGTGCTGGCGCGCGAGGCCGAATGGGCCAAACAGGGATCGGGGCCGCTGGTCACGACTTTTGTATTCCGGGTCCGCAACCTTCCCGCCGCGCTCTACAAGGCGCTCGGCGGTTTCGCCACCAACAGTGTCAACATGACCAAGCTCGAGAGCTACATGGTCGACGGCAATTTCTTCGCCACGCAGTTTTACGCCGACGTCGACGGCCATCCCGATGACCGGGGCCTCGCATTCGCGCTGGAGGAGCTAAAATTCTTCTCGCGCGAATTCCGCATTGTCGGGGTCTATCCCGGCCATCCGTTTCGGGCGACGTTCAGCGAGAAGCAGGAATAGGCTTTCGTGTCCCGGACGCGGTGCAACGCCCTTTGCGCTGCTCCGCAGAGCCGGGACCCACTCTGCGGCTCAATGGGCCCCGGATCAGCAGCGCACCACGCCGCGAAGAGCGGCGCGCTGCGCAGCATCCGGGGAACGGAGAGGAACTACGCCGCCACCCTCTTCCCCAGCCCGAACGCATCGGCGAGCAAGCCATAGGACTTCTTGCGCGCGTCGTGATCATACACCGCCGTGATGATCATCAACTCGTCGGGCTGGCTTGCCGCAATCATCGGCTCAAGCTTTTGCGTCACGGTTGCGGGGCTGCCGACGAACAGCCGCGAGCGGTTGCGCGCGATCGAGGCGCGCTCGGCGTCCGAATAGGGATAGGCCAGCGCTTCCTCGACGCTCGGCAGCGGCAGGAACTGGCCGCGGTCGC
>JBATYU010000747.1:0-2099 GCA_049674245.1 Bradyrhizobium sp.
GAGCAGGGCGGCAAACATCAATCGCTGCGCGGCCCCGAGCAGATCGCCGCGCTTCCAGGCGAGGAACGGCCCGAAGGGGAGCGCAAGCAGCAAGGGCACGACCAGCGGCCCGAAGGTCAGGTTGAAATACGGCGGCCCGACCGAGATCTTGGCACCCGTCAGCGACTCGAGCAGCAGCGGATAGAGCGTGCCGATGAGCACGGTCGCGCAGGCCGTCGTAAGCAGGATATTGTTGAGGACGAGTGCGCCTTCGCGGCTGATGGGTGCAAACAAGCCGCCCGGGCGCAGCTCGCGCGCGCGCCAAGCGTAGAGGGCAAGCCCGCCGCCGGTGAACAACGTCAGGATCGCGAGGATAAACACGCCGCGGCGCGGATCGACGGCGAACGCGTGCACCGAGGTCAGTACGCCCGAGCGCACGAGGAAAGTGCCCATCAGCGATAGCGAGAAGGTGAGGATCGCGAGCAGGATCGTCCACACCTTCAGCGCGTCCCGCTTCTCCATGACGAGCGAGGAATGCAGCAGCGCCGTGCCCGCGAGCCACGGCATCAGCGACGCGTTCTCGACCGGGTCCCAGAACCAGAAGCCGCCCCAGCCGAGCTCGTAGTAGGCCCACCACGAGCCCATGGCGATGCCGATCGTGAGGCACATCCAGGCGAGCAGCGTCCACGGCCGCACCCAGCGCGCCCACGCCGCGTCGATGCGACCTTCGATCAAGGCGGCAACGGCAAACGAGAACGCGATGGAGAAGCCGACATAGCCGAGGTAGAGCATCGGAGGATGCACCGCCAAACCAAAATCCTGCAGGATCGGATTGAGATCGCGGCCTTCGACCGGCACTTCGGCCAGCCGCCGAAACGGGTTCGATGTGAAGAGGATAAAAAGATAGAAGGCGGAAGCGACCCAGGACTGCACCGCAAGCACATTGGCCTTGAGGGTCGCGGGCAGATTGACGCCGAACATCGCGACCAGGGCGCCGAAAATGGCAAGGATCAATACCCACAAGAGCATGGAGCCCTCGTGATTGCCCCAAACGCTGGTGAACTTGTAGATCAGCGGCATCTGCGAGTGCGAATTCTCGTAGACGTTGGCGACGGAGAAGTCGGACGTGACATAGCAGGCGGTAAGTGCGCCAAAAGCCAGCGCAACGAAAGCAAATTGCGCCAGCGCGGTCGAGTCGGCGAGTTTCATCAGCGCGACGTCGCCCTTGCGTGCACCGATGACCGGCGAAGACGATTGGATCAGCGCCAGCGCAAGGGCCAGCACAAGCGCATAGTGACCGAGTTCGGCGATCATGGCGAGGGCTCCCGGTTCATTTTGCGCTTGCCTTGACGGGAACTGCGTTCGGAGCCGCGGTCTCCTGCCAGCGTCCCTGCTTCTTCAAGGTTTCGACGACCTCGCGCGGCATGTAGTTCTCGTCATGCTTGGCGAGCACGGTCTCGGCCTGGAACGTGCCGCCCGGTTCGACGTGTCCCTCGGTGATGACGCCCTGCCCCTCGCGAAACAGGTCGGGCACGATGCCCCGGTAGCTGACCGGGATGTCCTTGTTGCCATCGGTCACCGCGAAGCGGATCTGCAGATTGTCGCCACGCTCCAAACTGCCCATCTTCACCATGCCGCCAAGGCGGACGCGCTTCCCGACAGAGGCCTTGTTATCGGCGATGTCGGTCGGCGAATTGAAGAAAACGATCGAATCGCGCAGCGAGCTGAGCACCAACGCGACCGCGATCGCGAGCACGCCGAGACTTGAGCCGATCAAGATCAGGCGCCGCTGCTTGCGTGTCATGAGCCTTCCAGTCCCAGCTCTTTCGTCAGTTCGCCGATGCGGCGCAAATTATCGCTGTTGCCGGCAAGCGCATTACGGGCATTGGTGGCGGCGGCCAGTGCCTTGTCGCGCTCGCCGAGCACCGAATAGGCCTTGATCAGGCGAAGCCACCCATCGACGTCGGAGCCGTTCTCCGCCATGCGCTGAGCAAGGCGTGCGACCATGCCTTCGATCATGCTGTTACGCTCGGCCGGCGCCATCTGCGCGGCGGCGGCAACTTGGCTCGCATTCGGTCCGGGCTGCGGAATGCTGGCGGCGGCCGTTGGAGGCGCTGGCG
>JBATYU010000748.1:0-6006 GCA_049674245.1 Bradyrhizobium sp.
GCCGCAAGCGCGCGGCGATCCTGATGCTGGCGCTTGGCGAGCAATATGGCGGCAAGATCTGGTCGATGCTCGACGACGATGAGGTCAAGGATCTGTCGGTAGCGATGTCGACGCTCGGCACCGTCGAGGCCGAGGTCGTGGAAGACATGCTGATCGAGTTCGTGTCGCGGATGTCGGCGTCGGGTGCGCTGATGGGAAACTTCGACGCCACCGAGCGGCTGCTGCAGCAATATTTGCCGCCCGAGCGCGTGGTCGGCATCATGGACGAAATCCGCGGACCCGCCGGCCGCAACATGTGGGAGAAGCTCTCCAACGTGCAGGCAGAGGTGCTCGCCAACTATCTGAAGAACGAATATCCGCAGACGATCGCCGTCGTGCTCTCGAAGCTGAAGCCCGAACACGCGGCCAGGGTGCTGGCGATCCTGCCCGAGGACATGGCGCTCGACGTGGTCGGCCGCATGCTGAAGATGGAGGCCGTGCAGAAGGAGGTGATCGAGCGCGTCGAACAGACGCTTCGCACCGAATTCATGTCCAACCTGTCGCAGACCCGCCGCCGCGACGCCCACGAGGTGATGGCCGAAATCTTCAACAATTTCGACCGCCAGACCGAAACCCGCTTCATCACCTCGCTGGAGGAGGAAAACCGCGAATCCGCCGAGCGCATCAAGGCCTTGATGTTCACCTTCGACGATCTCGTCAAGCTCGACTCAGCCTCTGCGCAAACGCTGATGCGCCATGTCGACAAGGACAAGCTCGGCGTCGCATTGAAGAGCGCCAATGAGGAGGTCCGCGGCTTCTTCCTGGGCAATATGTCGTCGCGCGCCGGCAAGATGCTGCTCGACGACATGGCCGCGCTCGGCCCGGTACGGTTGCGCGATGTCGATGAGGCGCAAGCCTTGCTCGTCAATCTCGCCAAGGACCTGGCTGCCAAGGGCGAAATCATGCTGACCAAGAACCGCGCCGACGACGAGCTGGTGTACTGATGGCCGCGCCCGCAAAATTCCTGTTCGACATGGATTTCTCCGCGCCGGACAAGTCGCGTGAGCGGCCCGCCACGGCCGCCGAAGTCGCGCAGAAGGTCGCCACCGCGGAGGCCCGCGCCTATCGCGACGGCTATGACGCGGCCCAGCACGAGGCCAAGGTGGAAAGCGATCGCCGCGGCGCGCTGGCGCTCGAGGAAATCCGGCTTGCGATGCAGGGCATCCTGGCGCGCTTTGCCGGGGTCGAAAGTCGAATGGAAACCGAGGCGGTCGATGTCGCGGTCGCGGTCGCCCGCAAGCTATGCGGCCAGCTGATTTCCGCCGAACCGCTTGGCGAAATCACCGGCCTCGTCGGCGATTGTTTCTCGCAGCTGGTGTCGACGCCGCACCTCGTGGTCCGGATCAACGCCTCCCTCTATGAGGCCGCGCGCGAAAAAATCGAGCGGCAGGCCGCGCAAAGCGGCTTCGAGGGCCGTCTGGTGATCCTGGCCGAACCGGAAGTCGCGACCGGCGACTGCAGCATCGAGTGGGCCGACGGCGGCGTCGTGCTGGAGCGCGCCGCCATTGAGGCAAAGATCGACGAACTCGTCAGGCGCTACATGGCGTCCCGCGACCAGGCCGCAACCATAAGGACTGTACCATGAGCGATACCGATACCCAGGTTCCGCTACCCGACCTGAACGCGCCGGGCGCAGCACCTGCCGATGATGACATCGCCTACCACGAAGACGAACAGGCCGCGCGCATCGCCGCCGACCTCGAAGCCGTGTTCGACGTGCCGGTGCAGGTCTCGGCCGTGCTCGGCCGATCGAAGATGGACGTCGGCGAGCTGTTGAAGCTCGGACCCGGCACCGTGCTCGAACTCGACCGCCGCGTCGGCGAGGCCATCGACATCTATGTCAACAACCGCCTGGTGGCGCGCGGCGAGGTAGTCCTGGTGGAAGACAAGCTCGGCGTGACCATGACGGAAATCATCAAGGCGGATCGCGCCTAGCACCACCACCTTCTTTGACGATACGGCGCCCAAAGGCGCAAACAGACGAACAGGAGATTGACATGCGGCTTCTCATCGTTGGCACATTGAAGGGCCAGCTTACGACCGCCACCAAGATCGCCATGGACAACGGCGCTTCCGTGACCCATGCGGAGGATCACGAACAGGCGATGCGGGTGCTGCGCGGCGGCAAGGGCGCGGACCTCCTGCTGGTCGATGTCGGCCTCGACATCCGCGATCTGGTGATGCGGCTCGACGCCGAACACATTCACGTTCCGATCGTCGCCTGTGGCATTTCAAACGACGCCCGCGCCGCGGTCGCCGCGATCCACGCCGGCGCCAAAGAATACATCCCGCTGCCGCCGGACCCGGAACTGATCGCCGCCGTGCTTGCCGCCGTCGCCAATGATTCGCGCGAGATGGTCTATCGCGACGAAGCCATGGCCAAGGTGATCAAGCTCGCCCAGCAGATCGCGGGCTCGGACGCTTCCGTGATGGTCACGGGCGAATCCGGCACCGGCAAGGAAGTGCTGGCGCGCTACGTCCATGCCCGCTCGGCCCGCGCCAAGCGGCCGTTCATCTCGATCAACTGCGCGGCGATCCCCGAGCACCTGCTCGAATCCGAGCTGTTCGGCCATGAGAAGGGCGCATTCACCGGCGCGGTGGCGCGGCGGATCGGAAAATTCGAGGAAGCCACCGGCGGCACGCTGTTGTTGGACGAAATCTCCGAGATGGACGTGCGGCTGCAATCGAAATTGCTGCGCGCGATCCAGGAGCGCGTGATCGATCGCGTCGGCGGCACCAAGCCGGTTCCGGTCGACATCCGGATCATCGCGACCTCGAACCGCAACCTCACCGACGCGGTGCGTGAAGGCACCTTCCGCGAAGACCTGCTGTTCCGCCTCAACGTCGTGAACCTGAAAATCCCGCCGCTGCGCGAACGTCCGGCCGATATCCTGGAATTGGCGCAGCACTTTGCCCGGAAATATTCCGAGGCCAATGGCGTACCGCTGCGGCCGCTCTCGGCGGACGCCAAGCACGTGCTGACCTCCAACCGCTGGCAGGGTAATGTTCGCGAGCTGGAAAACACCATGCATCGCTCGGTGCTGATGGCGCAAGGCGACGAGATCGGCACCGAGGCCATTCTGACGCCGGACGGTGACCGTCTCGATACGCCTAAGACCACGCCCGCGGTGGCGCACGCGACCTTTGCCGCCGAACAGGTTACGCGGGCCCTTGTTGGGCGAACGGTGGCCGACGTGGAGCGCGATCTCATTCTGGAAACGCTGAAGCATTGCCTCGGCAATCGCACGCACGCCGCCAACATCCTCGGAATCTCAATTCGTACGCTTCGCAACAAGCTGAACGAATATGCCGACGGCGGCCTGCCGATTCCGCCGGCCGGATCGAGCGAATATCAGCGCGCCGCGGTGGCGGGGTGAATTGATACCACCTGCGTTCCCCGGATGCAGCGCAGCGCTCCATCAGCGCGTTCACGCGCGTCTTCGACGCGCTCTGGCGGTGCGCTGCTGATCCGGGGTCCAGTCGCAAACACTTCCTGCCGACCTTCGTGGGTCCCGGCCCCGCGGAGCAGCGTAGGGACGCTGCACCGCGTCCGGGACACGAGACCACTACGAATAACTCGGCGCGTCGGGCTTGCGGAAAATATGAATGGGGTCGCCGGGCTGAAGCTGGCGCCCGGTGAACGCCGCATAGGCGTAAAGCGCGAGATAGAGAGCCGCGAGCGCGCCGACCGCGTAAAACGCCCAGGTTGCAATCCGTTTCATCACGTCAGCGCGCTGCGCTGCGCCCGGCTTGCGACGTGGCGCTGCCACAGCCACACCAGGGGAACGAACACCAGTCCCGCGATCAGATTGCTGATGATGCCCAGTGTCGGCACCCCATGGCCGGCGAGCGAAAACAGACGCGACAGCGAGCCGGCCACCAGGATCAAGGTGATCAGCGCAATCCGGCCGCCGTGCCGTTCGATCTGCGGGATAGACGACCAATAGATCAGGCCGATCGACAACAATACGCCCTTGCCGAAGCGGACGTAGCTGTCGAGCACCACGTCGCCGGACAGGTCCGCATGCATGGTGCCGAACAGAACGCCGGTCAGGCCCAGGATCACGCCGATCAACCCCGCACATGCAACGGCGATCTGAAGAAGCCTGCGTTCCATGGTGTGACCTCCTCGCCGATTTCCGCCTCGCCGGACAACCGCGAGCTTTTAGGCCGCGCACAGAAAAAAGGCCAGTCTCCACAGAGCACGGACCGCCGCGTGTTGTTCCAACCAGTTCGAATTCGAAAGGCGCGGAATTTTTAACTTAATAGAACTGTGAAGCCCTTCACATTCATAGGTTGTGGTCCTTGGTATTGTGATCCACGGCCGCCCAGGAATGTGAAGGCGCCACTCAACCAAGTAGCCCACCGACAGGGAGGTAGGTATGTCGAAGACATCGCGGCTGAACGGTTCTGTATTTGCAATCGTACTTCCCCTCGCTCTTGCGGTCGCAACCGGGACTGCCTTGGCCGATTGCAAGAGCGGTTACGTGTGGCGCGACGCCAAGGATGGCGATGGCGTCTGCGTTACGCCGGCAGAGCGAGCGGAAGCAAAAGCCCAGAACGCCAATGCCGAGGGAAACCGGAGGGTTGGCGGCGGACCGTACGGCCCAAACACCTGCCGTGACGGATACGTTTGGCGGGAGGCATTTGCCGGCGACGTCGTTTGCGTAACCCCCTATGAGCGCCAGAAGGCGAAAGATCAAAACGCGACGGGCCCAAGCCGCTCCAATTGATGAAGGTCGGCAAGGCGCTTGCAAGGAACCTTGCCCGTGTGCCCGTCAGGTCCTCCGCAGAGCGCGCGGCGTCGGGACGCTGACCTCGGCAAGCTTGATGGCGTCTTCATTCCGGTCGATCGCAACATATTCGCCCTGCCAATAGGCCAGCGCCGCCGTGCGCGATGAAAGCTTCATCGCCAACGCGCGTCCGATCACGATGGCGTGGGAGTGCCGCTCGACGATATCGTCGACTTCACAGTCGATCGCGGCCAGCGCTCCGGCCAATAGCGGCACGCCCGACGCGCGCGCGGTCCACTCGGCGCCGGCAAACCGCTCCGCGCCTTTCAACCCGTCCTTGCCGGTGAACCGCTCGGCGATATCGAGTTGATCTGCGTTCAGGATATTCACGCCAAAGAAACCGTATTGCTTCAGGAGCGGCCACGATGATGATGAGCGATTGATGCCGACAATCAGGGACGGCGGGTCAACCGACAACGAGGATACCGAGGTGACCGTCATCCCCGAGATGTCGTTGCCCCGCCCGACCGTGATCACGCTGACCCCGCCGGCCAAATGACGCATGGCGCTCCGGAAATCGGCCGAGGAAACCTCGCGGTCGATCCTGATCGTGCGAACAACGCCGCTCATGGCAACCTCTCGGGGTCCGTTAAGGATTATCCGCCGCCCGGAGCAGATGATGCAGGATCGAGCCTTCCAGCGCGGCGAGATCGGCCGACCCGCGGCCGCGGGGACGCGGAATACCTACATTGACGTCATGCGCAATCCGGCCGTTTTCGATGACCAGCACGCGATCGGCGAGTGCAACCGCTTCCGACACGTCGTGCGTCACCAGGATCGCGGTAAAAGCCTGATCGTGCCAGACCCGTTCCAGCAGCCGCTGCATGGAAATCCGCGTCAGCGCATCGAGCGCGCCGAGCGGCTCGTCGAACGCCAGCACCCGCGGATCGCTGACGAGCGCCCGCGCCAGCGCCACGCGCTGCTTCTGCCCCCCGGAAAGCACCGACGGCCACTGTGCACGCTTATCCGCGAGGCCGACTTCGATCAGCGCTTTCGCGGCGCGGTCGAGGCCGCCGGATAAGGTGCGCTCGCGGCCGAGGCCAACCTCGACATTCGATATCACCCGCGCCCACGGCAACAGCCGCGGCTCCTGAAACATCACCCTGATATCCTCAGGCCGTGTTTCCGCGCCGAAGCTGATGGTGCCCGCCGTAGGCGTCTCGAGCCCTGCAAT
>JBATYU010000749.1:0-1621 GCA_049674245.1 Bradyrhizobium sp.
TTGTCACGAGGCTCCAGCCCTGCCGGTTACCCGGCCGAACCGCTCGTCAGCTACCAGATCAATCGACAACTCTCTGGGTGGAATCTTCCTCCACTAGTGATCCGCGCCTTCGGGGCGCACTGCCAACTGCGGACCTAAACACCGCAACAAACGATACTGCTTCTGCACGCCCAACGAACGATGGGTTGCTTCAGATGAGATTTGACTCGGCAATCAGATTTGCCGCTTCATGCCTTGACCGAACCGGCGGTGAGGCCAGCGACGTAGTGCTCGACGAAGAACGAGTAGATCAGCGCCACCGGGATCGAGCCGAGCAGCGCCCCAGCCATCAGCTGGCCCCAATAGAACACGTCGCCGCGGATCAGCTCGGCGATGACGCCGACCGGCACGGTGCGCACCGAGCTCTTTGTCAGGAAGATCAAGGCATAGAGAAACTCGTTTTGTGAGAGCGTGAAGGCGAAGATGCCGGCGGAGATGAACCCCGGCGTGCACAGCGGTAGGAAGATCGTCCACATCGTCTGAAGCCGGCTGGCGCCGTCGATTCGGGCCGCCTCCTCGAGCTCCTTCGGAACGGTCTTGAAATAGCCGAGCAGCAGCCAAGCGCAGAACGGCACCAGCATGGTGGGGTAAGTCAGGATCACCGAGGTGAGCGTGTTGCCGAGGTCAAGCCGGTTGATCACGTCGGCGAGCGGGATGAAGAGCAAGGGCTGCGGTACGAGGTAGATCGCCGCAATGGTCATTGCGATCAGCGACGCTCCAGCAAAGCGCATGCGCGCCAGCGGATAGGCGAGCATGGTGCCGAGGATCAGCGAGATCGCCGTTGCCACGACCGCCACCAGCATCGTGTTCCACGTCCACAACAGGAAGCTCGACTTAGTGAGAAGGTCGACGTAGTGCTTGAGCGTCGGCGCGTGCACGATCAGCGGCATCACGTTCTTGTTGTAGAGCTCGGCGTTCGGCTTGATCGACGTAATCGCCATCCAGTAGAACGGAAACAGCGCCAGCACGAGAAAGAAGCCGACCGGCAACCATACCCGGACGGCCCGACCGATGCGCCCTTCGCCGGTTACCATCATTCCCTCCGCAGGTAGACGGTCAGCGCCACGATCAGCAACGCAAGCGCCGGCAGCATCGCCAGCGCCACCGAGGCCCCAAGCCCCAGCTGGCCCGCACCCATCGCGATATCGAACGCGTAGGTCGCGAACAGTTGCGTGGCGTTCGCCGGCCCGCCATGGGTCAGTACGTAGACGAGCTGGAAGTCGGCGAACGTGAAGATGACCGAGAACAGGGTGACGATCAGGATGATCGGCCGCAGCAGCGGCAAGGTGATGAAGCGAAACCGCTCCCATCCGCCGGCGCCGTCGATGGAGGCCGCCTCGTACAGTTCGGAAGGAACTGTCTGAAGGCCGGCGAGCAGGGTGATTCCATAGAAGGGCAGTCCGCGCCACGTGTTGATGATGATGATCGAGACCATCGCAAGTGTCGGATCGCCGAGCCATGATGGCCCCGGCTTGGGCCAGCCCAAAGCCACCAGGAGCCGGTTGACGACGCTTAAAGCCGGGTCGAGCATCCACAGCCAAGCGACGGTGCTCAGTACGGTTGGAACGATGAACGGCAGCAG
>JBATYU010000750.1:0-1625 GCA_049674245.1 Bradyrhizobium sp.
GGGGCATCGCGGCCGCGTTCGCGCTGGGTGCCGCGGGCGTACAGATCGGCAGCGCCTATCTGCGGTGCCCTGAATCAAGGGTGATTGCTTCGGCACGATCTGCGCTCGCCCAGGCGCGGGACGATTCCACCGTCATCACCAATGTCATGACCGGACGCCCGGCGCGCGGCGTCACCAACCGCGTCATGCGCGAGGTGGGGCCGATTTCGCCGGACGCGCCGGCTTTTCCGCACGCGGCAACCGGGCTTGCGCCGCTAAAAGCGGCAGCGGAAAAGCAGGGCAAGGTCGATTTCACCAGTCTCTGGGCGGGGCAGGCGGTGCGGATGGGCCGTGAAATGCCGGCGGCTGAACTGACCCGGGCGCTGGCCGGCGCCGCGCTGGCGTGGATGCGCCAGATGACCGGCTAAGGCTGGCCCTGCGGCGGTTGCGGCGCAAAAGGCGCCTCTGCTATACGGCAGGCTGAATTTCCCGCCGCAAAGGCCTATATAATGTCCGTCGACGCCGCCACTGTCCGTCGCATTGCGCATCTGGCGCGCATCGCGGTTACGGATGCCGAAGTTCCGCACCTTCAGGGCGAGCTGAACGCGATGCTGGCGTTTGTCGAGCAGTTGTCGGAAGTCAATGTCGAGGGGGTCGAACCGATGACCTCGGTGACCCCGATGGAAATGAAGAAGCGCGCCGACGTGGTCAATGACGGCGAGATCGCCGATGACATCGTAAGGAACGCGCCGGCCACCGAGAACCATTTCTTTCTGGTGCCGAAGGTCGTTGAATAGCGTTTTCAAGCGAAGTGGGTTCCGGTTCGCGTGAAGAAAACGCGTCAAATGAGAGAGTCTTTTTGAGAAAGTTCGATGTGCCTGCTCTGCGACGATGAAAAGGCCTATCAGGTCTATATGAACTATCTCGACGCGATGGAGCGGCAGGGCAAGGCCGCCGATCCGCAAACCACCATGGACGCCGTGCTCGATCAGCTCGAGGCCGCCGAGAAGGCGCGGGCCAAGGAAATCGACAGGCAAGACGACCCGGCCAACGACAAGACCTTGTCTCCGTTCTTCTGCAGCCCGATCAATAAATGACCGATTTGACATCGCTGACGCTCGCCGAGGCTAAACGTGGCCTCGCGAACAGGAATTTCACCTCGCTTGAACTGACCGACGCGTATCTGGCGGCGATCGAGGCTGCGCGCGCGCTCAATGCATTCGTGCTGGAAACGCCGGATCAGGCCCGCGCCATGGCGCGCGAGGCCGATACCAAAATAGCAAAGGGCGCGGGCGGGCCGCTGGCCGGCATTCCCCTTGGGATCAAGGACCTGTTCGCGACCAAGGATGTGCGCACCACCGCGTGCTCAAAAATCCTCGGCAATTTCGTGCCGACCTACGAATCGACCATCACCTCGCAACTCTGGCGCGATGGCGCGGTGCTGCTCGGCAAGCTCAACAATGACGAGTTCGCGATGGGCTCCTCGAACGAGACCTCGTGCTTCGGCCCGGTGGTCAATCCGTGGCGGCGCAAGGGCTCCAATGTTGGGGCCGCGGCGAGCGGCCAGATCGAAGGCGCGCATCTGGTGCCGGGTGGCTCCTCCGGAGGCTCGGCGTCGGCCGTGGCGGCGCTGCTCTGCATGGGCG
>JBATYU010000751.1:0-4228 GCA_049674245.1 Bradyrhizobium sp.
AAAAAAACTGGAGGTTCATCTCATGCGCAAACTGATCATCGCTACCGCCGCCTTTACCTTTCTCTCCTCGGCCTATCTCTCTTCGGCCTTTCTCTCCTCGACCGCTTTCGCCCAGGACAAGGCCGGGGGCACGGCGGCACCCGCGGCGAAGAGCGACGACATGTCCAAGGACAAGATGAGCAAGACAACAGCCAAGAAAGCGAAGAAATCCAGCAAGATGAAGAGCGACGACGCCATGAAGCAATAGGCGCCGCGAACGCATTTCAGAAAGGCCGCCTTCGGGCGGCCTTTTTCATTGGGCACTGCGGCTCGCGACGGAACCATTGTGCGTCCTGAAACATTGTTGCCGTTGGCTCTCACTGAATGGTGGGGAAGCGTAATGAGTGGCGGGGAAGCGTAATGTTGAATTTGCTCAGGCATTCGGAAGAAGCCGATATTGAACGGATCCTTGCCCGACATTCTGCGATGGAGTCGGGTGCGGCGGATAGCACCGTCGCGGATGAGCAGCAGTTTCGCGACCTGCTTCAGGCGCTGCCGGCCGCGATCTATACGACCGACGCCGGCGGCCGCATCACATTCTTCAATCAGGCCTGCATCGAGTTCGCCGGACGTCCCCCGAAAATAGGCGACATGTGGTGCGTGACCTGGAAGCTATTCTGGCCGGACGGCACCCCGCTGCGGCACGAAGACTGCCCGATGGCCGTTGCGCTGAAGGAAAACCGCCCGGTCAGAAACGTCGAGGCGGTCGCCGAGCGGCCCGACGGCTCGCGCATCTGCTTCATGCCCTATCCGACGCCGCTGCGCGACAACTCCGGCAGGCTGATCGGTGCCGTGAACATGCTGGTCGATATCACGAGCCGCAAGCAGGCCGAAGAACGCATGATGTTGCTGACCCGCGAGGTCGATCACCGCTCCAATAACCTCCTCGCCGTGATCCAGGCCATGCTGCGATTGACAAGGGCCGATACGGCTGAGGAGTTTCAAGCGGCGTTCCAGGGCCGCTTGAGCGCGCTCGCCAACGTGCAGCGGCTGTTCTCGGTGTCGCGCTGGACCGGCGCCTGTATCAACACGATCATCGAGGAAGAACTCAGGCCCTATGCGGCAAGCGATACGAAAAGAATCCGTATCGTTGGCCGCGACATCCGGCTGCCTGCGGCGCTTGCCCAAGCCATCGCCGTCACGGTGCACGAACTCGCGACCAACGCCGCGAAATACGGGTCGCTCTCCGAGCCATCCGGCAAGATCGTGATCAACTGGCAAACCGATGCAGCAGACAATCTCCTGCTGCGCTGGGTCGAATCCGGTGGTCCGACCGTCGCGGAGCCGGAACGGCGCGGATTCGGGGTCGATGCGATCGATGGCCTGGTTCGAACCTTGAGCGGCACGATCAAACGACATTGGAAGCCCGAAGGGCTGATTTGCGACCTGTCCTTTCCAAGCGTTGCGGCCCGTTAGCAACTTCGCGCGATGTTCGCCAATCAGTTCTTGGCTGGCGTGGTGGACGCAACGTTTTCCGGCGCGGCCGCGGTCAGCAACGGTATGGACGACGAGCCTTCGTCCTGATCAAGGAACGCCTGGACCTTGGCCTGAATGGCGGCCTTGACGTTGTCGGGACCGCGATCGCTGAGTTGATTGTGCTGAAATTCGGTCCTGACCACTTCGATGCCGGCCTTGGCGCAAATCTCGTCACTGGGAACGACGCCGGGATCGGCCTTGAACACCGGATCCTTTGACCGGAAGGAGAGGATCTTGATCTTGCCGTCGGTGACAAACGGAACCCGCAGATTGTCGAGCGTCACGACTTTCTTGACCATGTCGGGATGCAGCTTGGCAAAATACATCGAGATGTCGCCGCCATTGGAATGCCCGATCAGGGCCAGGTGATGATAGTCCGCGTTGGGGTATAGCTTCTTCAACTCGTCGACGGCGAACATGATGTTGAAAATGCCGCGGTTGTACTGCATGCGGCGGCCGACATATTCCTCGCCCGCCTTCGTCACCATCGGATCGTCGGTTTCGAGGTCGTGCTGGATGCTGACGACCATGTAGCCGCGGGCGGCAAAAACATTGGCGAGAAACGAGTATTCGGTATTCTTGACGGTATTGCCATGGCTGAGGATCGCGACAGGCAAATCGATCATCTCGGCGATCGACTCCATTTCCCGGTCGCGGCGAACGGCGAGGTCAACCGTGACCGTTCGGTCGCTGCGCAAGGGGTCAACGAATGTCAGGGTTTTGTGATGGATCGCCCATTTGCTTGCGGTGAAATAAGCGACTGCGATCGCAGAGCAAATCGACAGAACGATGATTCCGCGCTTCATGTTCGTCTCTTGCAAATTAGAAGGGGCGAAAAGCCCGCTTAATCCGCTGGTTTCCTTTTGCTTGATGTTTGTCACGGCGACATGACAGATTTCTGAAACGCGCCTTCCGCGGCGCGCGCGGGCGCAAGCAGGCTTTGCCAGGGTGTCACGCTCACCCCGTGACTGTCAGCCTTGGCCCAAGCCCACATCCTTCAGCCGCCCGGCGAACCAGGCCGACAGCGCTCGGTCGAGGCTGCCACCGACATAGACTTCCGATGACGCGACGTCATTCCTCGCGAGCGTCACCAAGAGCCCGATCCAGTAGGCGAACCACAGATGCGGATCGGTCAGCGCCCGCAGCTTGTGCTGATCGTGCTCCGGCGGCTGATGGTTGGCCGCCTTCCTGACTTCGATCGCGAGCAGATTGTTGGGGATCGCGCGCTGGTGCACGACGATATCGGGATAGATCGATTTTCCGAGCGTGTCGTCGGTCGAGACGATCGTTCCATGCGGAAGCCGCAGCGTACGCTCGCCGAGCCGGTTGTAGTCGCAATCGACCTCCCAGCCGGGAAACTGCCTTTCGACATGCACCGCAAGCCGATGCGTCAGCGTGCGCTCGCCGAGATCCTTTTCAAACAGGAAGCCCTCGCGCGCGTAAAACTCGGTGAGAGCCGCGACAACCTTGTTCAACTCGGTCTGCATGTTGCCTCCGACAATCGTCATTGCGAGGAGCGCAAGCGACGAAGCAATCCATTGAACGGCTACGGTGGTTCTGGATTGCTTCGTCGCAAGTGCTCCTCGCAATGACGATCTTATGCGCTTCGCGTCATCATCCTCACACCTGCACTTCGATCAGCCGCGGCCCCGGCTCGGCTATGGCTTCCGCAAGCGCCTTGTTGAAGTCGTCGACATTGGCAACCGCGCGGCCGGGCACGCCCATGCCCCTGGCGAGCGCGACGAAATCGATCGTGGGCCGGTCGATCTTCAGCATGTCGAGCGCGCGCTGTCCCGGCTCGCCGGCGCCGACGCCGTCGAACTCGCCGCGCAAAATTTGATAGATACGATTGGCGAACACGATGGTCACGACATTGAGGCTTTCGCGCGCCTGCGTCCACAAGGACTGGATCGTGTACATCGCACTGCCGTCGCCGACCAGGCAGATCACCTTGCGATCCGGGCAGGCGACCGCGGCACCGGTCGCAACCGGCGTCGAGAACCCGATCGAGCCGCCCATGTTCTGCAGCCAGTCATGCGGGTTGGCGGAGGCCGTCGGCGGAAAGAAGCCGCGGCCGGTGGTGATGGATTCATCGACGACGATGGCATTTTCGGGGATCGCGATGGCGAGCGCCTGCGCGATCGAGGCATGAGTCAGCGGCCCCGTCGGCTTTGCGATTTCAACGAGCTTCTGCGGCTTGACGTCGGCTGGCCTAGCGCCGAGCGCATCCGCCAGCGCCTCGAGTGCCGCGACCGAATTCTCACCCCACTCGGTCAGGCGGTGGACCTCGCAGCCCTCGGGCTTGAGCTTGCTCGGCTTGCCCGGATAGGCAAAGAACGCGACAGGATCGTTGGCCTCGACCAGAATGATGTTCTTGAAATCCTTCAGGAGCGGCAGCGCCAGCTCGATCACATAGGGGATACGGTCGATCGAGAAACGCCCGCGCCCGCGCGCCATGCGCGGGTGATAGGTCTGGCCCATCACCTTGCAGCCGGTCTTGCCGGCGATCTGCTGCGCCAGCGCCAGCCCCTTCTCGGTCAGCGCGCTGCCGGTGATCAGAAGCAGATTTTGGCTGCCGCCGCTGTGCATCGCCTTGGCGGCCGTGTCGACGGCCTCCTGCGAAAAACCGGGGCGCTGGCTTGGCGGGCGCACCTCCGCGATACCGTCGGCCTCGTTCCACGCGGTGTCGGCCGGCAGGATCAGGGTTGCGATC
>JBATYU010000752.1:0-2463 GCA_049674245.1 Bradyrhizobium sp.
TCTCATGACGGCGTTGTCTTCCTTGGTGAAGCCAACAGCGTGGACCTCAACTGACCGGGAGTAGCCGTCATAGCGAAGTTCAAGAACATGGCCTGACCGCAGCGCTTCGCACGCGACTTGCACCCACATGTTAACCTCCCGGTGCGACTGAACGAGGGCTACAGCCTGTCAATCGGCTTGCAAATTTGGGTCTGACTCAGATCTGATGATGTTTTCTGCCGAGCTTGCGATTCTCCAACGGGGGAATCAGGACCATGCGAGCCGGCATTCGAATTTCGTCGCTTGTGCCGAGTGGGTTGGTTATCGAGAGCGTAAGTGATTCATCTGACTCGATTATTATAGCCGTCCGAGCGGAAAGCGGCGTGGCCGAGTGCCCATTATGCGGGGCGAGATCAAGCCGAATCCATAGCCGATACGACAGACAGGCTGCGGATTTGCCCTGTGCAGGCAAAGAAATACGCCTCCGCGTGATCACGCGGAGGTTCGTTTGCGAGGTGCCTCATTGTCGGCGGCGGATTTTCGCTGAACGGTTCGGGGACGATGTTCTCCCGTCGCGGTCGCGCCGGACGGCACGGCTGGATTGCATCGTCCACCATCTGGGGCTGGTACTGGGCGGCAGACCAGCAGCGAGCTTCGCCAAACGACTGATGCTGCCGGTCAGCAACGATACGTTGCTTCGGGTTGTACGACGGCGGACGGCACTTCGAACTGATCCTCTGACCGTTGTCGGCATTGACGATTGGGCTTTTCGACGCAATCGCCGCTACGGAACGATTGTCTGCGATCTCGAGCGACGACGGATTGTGACATTGTTGCCAGATCGCGAGGTCGCGACAGTTCGAGCCTGGCTCGCCGATCATCCTGGGATCAAGATCGTGTCACGCGATCGCGGTGGCGGTTATGGTGAGGCGGTTGCCAAGGCGCTGCCGGACGCCATTCAGGTCGCCGATCGTTGGCACCTGATGGAGAACGCCAGCGCGGCCTTCCTCGACGCAGTGCGCAAGTCCATGCGCGCAATCCGCATCGCGACCGGTACGCCGACAATCACCCCCGAGCTGCTCACCTCGGCAGAAAAGCTGCGGTACGAGAGCTATCTGCGGCGAGAGGATACAAATGCGGCAATCGCGAAGCTCGCCCGCGACGGCTTGTCGATCAAGCAGATTGTCCGCCGCCTGGGGCATAGTCGCAATCTCGTTCGACAGACGTTGCGTGGCGGGCGAGCCGACGTGTTCCGAACGCGGCAACGCTCGCTCGACGCATACTATCTGTTCCTTGAGGGCCAGTGGAGCGGCGGCTGTCGCAATGGCGCTGAACTCTGGCGTCGCTTGCAGGCGCAAGGGTTCCGGGGATCCCTCCGCGCCGTTGGCGAGTGGGCAACACGCCGACGTCGGTCGGAAACGGCCAGCAAACAACAGCTGCAAAGGATTCCCTCGGCCAGAACTATTGCGCATCTCATGACCATCGATCGAAATTGCATGACCAAGGCCGATGCCGTAGTCATCGCCGCCATCGAGGCTGGTGTGCCATCCCTCATTGAGGCCCGCGCGCTCGTCGACCAATTCCACGACATGATCCGAAAGAAGGATGAGGCCAAACTCGACGTCTGGATCGCAAACGCAAAGAGAAGCCTCGTCTCATCCTTCGCCACGGGAGTCCTCAAGGACAGAGCCGCAGTGCGCGCTGCGATTATCCAACCTTGGTCAAACGGCCAGGTTGAAGCACAGATTACGAAACTCAAACTCGTCAAACGACAAATGTATGGCCGCGCGAAAATCGACCTTCTCGAAGCACGATTGCTCGGGACTGCGTGATCCGCGACGCTGTCATCTAATATGCGTCAGACCCAAGGTTCGACGCCTATACACACTCGGCACGTTTGAGACATCCCGCGTTGTCCGCATTTCGGTTGCGATCGGGCGAAAACCGGAAGTAGCGCGGACAACACATTTCGGTAGCGTTTAACCCATCTAGGACCTTATCCGGCGCACGATTTCGTATTGCAAAACAACCGACAGTTCGCGCCTCGCGTTTTGCCCCGCACCAGAAAGACTGGCAATCGGGCTTCCCTCCACTCAGCGCAGGCGGTAGGTCTGAGCACGCAAGTGCAGCCGAGAACAACTATCAAATCGAGGAGGCACCCCATGAACGGGACGCGGACACTGTCCGGTTTGTCTTCGATGTCCGCCGTCGAAGGATTTAGTCGCTCGCGGCTGTGGTGATTACTGGGAGCAGGCATGTCTGCCAAAGCAAAACGGCACTGGCCGCCCAGCCTCTCACCGATGCAGTCGGAGGCTGTACCATCCTGGCGAGCTGCTTACTCGGATCGCACCTCAGCTCTGATGGCGCTTTTCTGTGAGCTTGCCCACGATACGTTTGTGGCCGATCAGTCTCCTGCAGATCAGGCCGGCGCTCCAACGGTTGCCGGAGAGGCGGGCCGCAATGAGCTGAAGCGGCGCCTAGAGG
>JBATYU010000753.1:0-4341 GCA_049674245.1 Bradyrhizobium sp.
CGCTGGGCCAGCGCGGCGAACGCGGCGGCGTTCCCCTGTCCGTCGTGGCCGACATCCAGCTCGATCAGGGCCCGACCAGCATCAACCGCTACGACCGCGAACGGCAGGCGACGGTCGCGGCCGACCTCGTCGGCACCGCAGCACTCGGCGACGCCACCAAGAAGATCTACGAGCTGCCGGTGATGAAGAGCCTGCCGAAGGGCGTCAAGGTGAGCCCGTCGGGCGACGCCGAAAGCCTCAACGAATTGTCGGAAGGCTTCGCCACCGCGATCACCGCGGGCCTGATGATGGTCTATGCGGTGCTGGTGCTGTTGTTCGGAACCTTCCTGCAGCCGATCACCATCCTGTTCTCGCTGCCGCTTTCGATCGGCGGCGCGATCGCGGCATTGCTCCTGACCGGCAAGCAGCTCACCACGCCGGTGTGGATCGGCATCTTGATGCTGATGGGCATCGTCACCAAGAACGCCATCATGCTGGTGGAATTCGCGGTCGAATCGATCCGCGCCGGCAAGAAGCGCGATGAGGCGATCATCGACGCCGGCATGAAGCGCGCCCGTCCAATCGTCATGACCACGATCGCGATGGCGGCCGGCATGATGCCGTCGGCGCTGGCGGTCGGCGCCGGCGGCGAATTCCGCTCGCCGATGGCGCTCGCCGTGATCGGCGGGCTTTTGTTCTCGACGGTGCTGTCGCTGGTGTTCGTGCCGGCGATGTTCATGGTGATGGACGATATCGGATCGTTGTTCTGGCATTTCGGCAAGAAGCTCATCGCCAACACCGGCGACGCCGAACACGCCGAGGATCATCACCAGGCGCCGCCGGCATCCTCCGCTCGGCCACCGCCGCCGCCGGCGATCGCGCCCGCCGCGGAGTAGGGGCCGTGGAGCAGGCCGCTTTTCCTTCGTGTGCGGGATGACACGTTGCGAGCTGCGGCTCGACAGATCGCTGCCAGATGATAGAATTCACCCATGAACTTGGTCCGCCGTACGCTTGAGATCGACTCCGACACCGACGCCCGGCTTCGTGAGATGGCGACGGAGCGCGGGCAAGAGATTGCCGCCGTGCTGGCTGAAGCCGTGGCGCTGCTTGATTCGGTTGTCGACCTTGCCGGTCCGGATATCGGCGAGGATCGCCGCCGCTACGACGAATTCCGGCGAAACCGGCTCGCCGTCCCGCTTGATGACGTCAAGGCTTGGGTCGCAAGCTGGGGATCCGCAGACGAGCTGCCTCGCCCGCAACCGCGCAAGGTCGGATGATCCTGCTTTCGCCCGACGCCGTACTGGATGTCGAGCGGCTGCGAACCTTTCTCGATCAATCCAATCCCGATGCCGCGCGTCGGGCGTTGAAGCTGATCTGGACGGCGATCGAGCGGTTGCAGGAGTTTCCCGCATTGGGCATGCCAACTGAGGATGGTGACATTCGCCAGCTCGTGATCCGCTTCGGCGCATCCGGATACATTGTGCGCTATGCCAATATTCCCGAGTCAGGTGACGTTCTTGTCTTGCGGGTCTGGCACGGGCGCGAAGCGCGGATTTGACGGCCCCGGCTGCGCCGCCGCCCCTACTCGTTCCTCGCGATCGCGGTGAGCCGGTTCAAATTCTGCAGCAGGATGCGGCCGCGCTGCAGGTCCAGAATGCCGTCCTTGCGCCAGGTCTGGAGCTGGCGGTTGACGCTTTCGCGCGCGGCGCCGACGAACACGCCGAGCTGCTCCTGCGAGATATGCACCTCGGAGCCGAAATCGGCGGCCAGCGCACAGAGCCGGCGCGCCAGCCGAATCGGCAGCGGCTGCAACACCGATTCCTCCATTCGCTCGCTCTGCCAGCGGATGCGCTGGCACAGCAGCATGATGATCTTGATCGCGACCTTCGGCTCGCGCTCGAGGTGGCCCAAAAAATCCTCACGCCGCAGCACGAACAATTCCGTCGGCTCGCCGGCGGTCGCGTCCGCGGTGCGGCTCTGGCCGTCGAGGACTGCGACCTCGCCAAAGAGATCGCCGGGGCCCATGAAATTCAGGGTCAGGCGGCTGCCGTCGGGCGCACCGGTCTCGATTCGGATCTGGCCGCGGCGGACCCCGAACAGCGCATCGCCGGGATCGCCCTTCTGGAACAAGACTGCACCGGGGTTCAGGTGCTGGGTATGGCAAAGATTGGAGATCCGATGCAGCTCATCGGAGCCCAAGTCCGCGAACATCGGATTCATCTTTAAAATGACCGCAAATTCGGCCTGCTTACTCATGGCAACGCCTTCCAAAACCGTTCAAATCGCATTTACAGGAATTCGCTGGGCAGGAAGTGTGTCATAAGTCACATATCTTTACAGCTCCACCTGATTATTTTTGGACGGTTTTGAGCGATCCCCCCATTCCGGGATAAGCTCAAAAAGCCGGCTCGGCCGATCATCGCCCAGCCGGACTCGATGCCGTTTGCCCGGGTTGGAACGTCGACATGAGAGCAATGAAAATTACCGGCGCGACTGTGGCCGCCATCCTTGTCATCCTTGTGCTGCTGCTGATCGTCGGGATTCCGTCGGGATTTTTGACCTCGGCGATCCAGGCGCAGGTCGAGCGCGCGACCGGCTACCGGTTGACGATCGCGGGCACCACCAGGATCGGCCTGTGGCCGTCACTGAACGTGACCTTGAACGAGATCACGCTGAAGGACCCGAAAGACCGCGACACCTCCGGTCGGCTGACCATCGAAAGCGCGCAGGCCGACATCACGCTGTCGAGCGCGTGGTCGGGCCACCCGCAAATCAGTGAACTCACCATCACCAGGCCGGTGCTGTTTATGCCGCTGTTGCGCGAGCGCATCCGAGACAACGCGGCTTCCTCCAAACCGGCGTTCGCGGGCGATATGGATGGGCTTGCGATCGATCGCATCACGATCGCCGACGGCGCGCTGGTTTTTTCCAACCTTCGTGATCGCATCGAAAATCGCATCGACGGCATCAACGCCACCGCGGCGATCGGCGCCGATCGCAAGGTCAGCCTGCACGGAAATGCGCGCGCCGGCGGAGAGGCGCTCAAATTCGATATCAAGGCGGCGGCGCCGCCCGCACCGGTCGACCGGCAGAACATTCCGGTCGAATTCACGCTCGACGCGCCCGCCATGCTGCAGGCGCCATTGTCGGGCAAGGCCGAGGTGCGGCTCAACGGTTCGGTCGTGATGATCAACGGGCTCACCGGCACCCTCGGCGACGGCGCCTTCAACGGATGGGCGTCGATCGATATCTCAAGCAAGCCGCTGGTGAAGCTCGATCTCGATTTCCAGCGGCTCGATGCGTCGGCGTCGAAGGCGCAGGCCTCGCCGGCCTCGCAAGCCTGGAGCAACGCCCCGATCGATCTGAACGGACTGAACTATGTCGACGCCCAGGTCAGGATTTCCGCAGCCGAAGTCAGTTTCGGGCAAGCCCAATTCGCGCCGGCCGCGGTCGACTTCGCGCTCGCAGGCGGCATGCTGAAGGCCGCCGTCGCCAATCTCGGCGCCTATGGCGGCGGGCTCAACGGCGAAGCCATCATCGATGCGTCGAAGAGCGACCAAACCTACGCGATGCACGCTGACCTCGTCGGCGTGCGTGCGCTGCCGCTGCTGCACGGCCTCGCCGATTTCGACAAGCTTGACGGCAAGATGCAGGCAAAGATCGCGGTGCGCTCGAACGGTCCAAGCCAGCGCGCCATCATGTCGAACATGAGCGGCACAGCATTCGTCAATTTCCAGGACGGCGCGATCAAGGATCTCAACGTTGCCCAGATGATCCGGTCGCTGACGTCGAGCACACTGTCCGGATGGCAGGAGACCAAGGACCAAAACACCGATCTCAGCCAGCTATCGGCGTCGTTCCGCATCGAGCGAGGCCAGGCGCAGACGACCGATCTCAATCTGGTCGGGCCGCTGGTGCGGATGACCGGTGCCGGCACCATCGACCTCGGCACCAAATTGCTGGCATTCCGGGTCGAGCCGAAACTCGTGATGTCGACGCAAGGCCAGGGCCGCACCTCCGATCCCGTTGGCTTCGGCATCCCCGTGATGATCGATGGCTCCTGGAGCGAGCCGCGGATCTATCCGGACATACAGGGCATCCTCGACAATCCCGATGCGGCCTATGCCAAGCTCAGGGAGATGGGAGCGGGCCTGTTCGGGCCCAATGGCGGCGACTTGGGCGGACTGCTGGGCGGATTGAGCGGAGGCCAGCCTGGCAATAATTCGGGTAGCAGCACCGCTTCTGGCGCGGCACCGACCGATCCGCTGGGCGGCAAGCTCGGCGAGACCTTGGGGAATCTCATCCAGCAGGGCTTGAGCGGGGGCGCTGGCGGCACTGGCAACCGAGGCCGCGGCATGGCGC
>JBATYU010000754.1:0-1839 GCA_049674245.1 Bradyrhizobium sp.
ATGTCGGTTACGCCATCAGCGCGTGGACCGGTTCCTGGATCCTCAGCTTCGTCGTCGCGTTCCTGGCCGTGGCGCTGGTCGGCGTCCTCCTGCAGATCTTCGTTTTCCGACGCATGGAAGGCCAGGATCTGCGTCAAACCATGGTCACGATCGGACTCTCGATCGTGTTTGCAGACCTGATGCTGTGGGTATTTGCCGGGGACTTCTATCAGATCCAGACGCCGAGTTGGCTCATCGGACCGATTGAACTGCCACTCGTCACCGCGGTGAAGTCCTCCGGCGAGCCGGTCTATCTGCAATATCCGCTGGTACGGCTGGTGATCTTCGCCGCCTCCGTCGTGGTCGGCGTTGTGATGTGGCTCGCGCTCAATCGCACGCGGATCGGCATGATCGTACGCGCCGGCGTCGACGATCGCGACATACTGGCGGCGACCGGCGTGCAGATACAGCTCGTCTTCGTACTCGTCTTCGCCCTCGGTGCGGGCCTTGCCGGCGTCGCCGGTGTCGTCGGCGGCACGTTCCAGTCGATTTCGCCGGGTGAGGACACGCGCTTCCTGCTCGCCTCGCTGGTGGTGGTGATTGTCGGCGGCATGGGCTCGATTCCAGGTGCGGCGCTCGGCGCCGTCATCATTGGTCTCGCCGAGCAACTCGGCTCCGTCTACATCCCGACCTACGCGATCGTCGTGACTTTCCTGATCATGGTGCTGGTGCTGGCGCTGCGGCCGCAGGGCCTGCTCGCGAGGCGATGACATGTCGTTGACCCAGGGCGCCGAACTTCAAGCGAACCAACCCGCCTCGGCGGCGCGGCGCGCGATCATCCGTGCCTGGCCGGAACTCGACAATCCCGCCGCCTGGCTGGTCGCGCTGATCCTTGTGATCATGCCACTGATCGCCAACGGCTTCTTTCTGATCGAGATTTTCGGCACCACGCTGATCCTCGGCGTCGTCGCCCTCAGTCTGATGTTCCTTGCGGGCTATGGCGGCATGGTCAGCCTGATGCAGCTCACCATCGCCGGCTTCGCGGGCTACATGGTCGCGGTGTTCGGCGTCAGCGGCAACGCCAATATCAGCCTCGGCTGGCCGTGGTGGCTCGCCACCCCGATGGCGCTCGCGCTTGCAACGCTCTTCGGCACGCTTGGGGGCGCGCTCGCGGTGCGCACCGAGGGCATCTACACCATCATGATTACGCTGGCGATCGGCGCGGCGTTCTACTACTTCACGAACCAGAACTGGGCGATCTTCAACGGCCATACCGGAATCAACACCGTCGCCACCCCGCAATTTTGGGGCGTCGACTGGCGCTCGGACATTCCCTTTTATTACGTGACGCTCGGCGTCGCGGCGCTGTGCTATTTCGCGGTGCAGTACCTCTCGCGCGCGCCGTTCGGCCTCGCGCTGCAAGGCGTGCGCGACAATCCCCGCCGCATGGCCGCGCTCGGCTTCAATGTCAATGCGCATCGAGTGGCGGCCTATGCGTTCGCGTCGTTCGTTGCCGGGCTTGGGGGAGTCCTGCAGGTCTGGAACTACCGGCAGATCTCGCCCGGCTCGGTCAGCGTTGGAGCCTGCATCGACATTTTGATCATTGCCGTGGTCGGCGGCATCACGCGGCCGGTCGGTCCTTTCATCGGCGCCTTCATCTTCGTCATCCTGCGCACCTTTGCGCTCGACCTGCTGGTCAAGTTCGGGCTCGACGGCAATCGCTTCCGGCTTTTGATCGGGCTCGGCTTCCTAGCCATCGTGTTCTGGTCGTCCGACGGCGTGGTCGGGCTCTGGGAGCGATGGCGCCGCGGCAACTCAACCGCCCCAACCCGCGCGGATGGGAGCCGCCATGGATAGCGT
>JBATYU010000755.1:0-3154 GCA_049674245.1 Bradyrhizobium sp.
GTCTATGCAAGCTGCATGGCCGCCGGCCTCGATCCGGCCAGGCAGCCGATCCCGGTCGCGCCTGCCGCACACTATCAAATGGGCGGCATCGCCGTAGACGAGCGCGGCCGCACCTCGTTGCGGGGACTATGGGCCGGCGGCGAGGTGTCGTCGACCGGCGCGCATGGCGCCAATCGGCTGGCGTCGAACTCGCTGCTCGAGGCCGTGGTCTATGCCGCACGCATCGCGGAGGATATCGCGGGTAGCAGGATCGCTGCACCCGCGAGCCTCCCTGCTGCGTTGGTCGTTCCACCAGACCGCGCCATGCCCGCGCTCGCCGAGAACACTTTTCGGGCGATGATGACTTCGCATGTCGGCGTGATCCGCAACAATGACGGGTTGGTGGAAGCGGTGCGGGCGTTTGCGAGAATCGAGCGCGACACCGGCAATATCGCGCTGCGCAACATGGCTACGTCAGCGCTGCTGGTCGCCGCATCGGCCTGGACGCGGCGCGAAAGCCGCGGCGCGCATTACCGCATCGACTGTCCGGAAGAAAATCCGATCCTCGCCCATCGCACCATGACGACGCTCACGGCTGCGCGCGAGATCGCAGCGTCGCTCTCAGAGCGTACTACCGCCCGCGCGCCGCAACCGGTGCTTGGCGTCTCGGCTTGAAATTTCTGCAGGGTCCATACGGAGAAACCGATGCCAGCCTACTATATCGCCGAACACATCATCACCGATCCCGCAAGGTTCGAGGAATACCGAGTCAAGGTTGCCCCGATGATTGCCAAGCATGGCGGACGCTACCTCACCAAGGGCGGAAGCCATAAATTTCCCGAAAATGCGCATTGGAAGCCGGAACGGGTCGTCATCATCGAATTCCCGGACATGGCCAATCTCGATGCCTGGTACAACTCCGCCGAATATCAGCCGCTCTTTGCGCTACGCAAGCAATCCACAAGCGAGCAGGACATGGTGATCACGCTTGAGGGCGTGTAGCGGCAAGACTCATGCTGAAACCCTAACGGGACGCCAATCGGAACACCATCATGACAACTCCCGCGTCACTGCTGCATCCGGAAGCCTTTCTGTCGCCGCTTGCGATCGACCAGGCGGTGTGCCGCGCGCTGGACGAAGACCTGGGTCGCGCCGGCGATATCACCTCGATTGCGACTATTCCGGAAACAACGCAAGCGCATGCGGTTCTGATTGCGCGGCAGGCGGGCGTGATCGCGGGCCTGCCGCTGGCGGTCGCGACGTTCCAGAAACTTTCGCCTGACCTCAACATCCGGGCGCATGTTCGCGACGGCGCCAATGTTGTGGAAGGCTTACCCGTGCTGACGATCTCGGGACGGGCGCGCGCGGTGCTGGCCGGCGAACGCACCGCGCTGAATTTCGTGGGCCGGCGTTCCGGCATCGCCACGCTGACATCAGACTATGTGCGCCGCGCCGCCGGCACCAATTTGCGTATCTGCTGCACCCGCAAGACCACGCCGGGCCTGCGTGCGCTCGAAAAATACGCGGTGCGCTGCGGCGGCGGTTTCAATCATCGCTTCGGGTTGGACGATGCGATCCTGATCAAGGACAATCACATCGCCGTTGCCGGCGGCGTGCGGGCAGTGCTGGAGCGCGCCCGGGCGCAGGCCGGCCATCTCGTCAAGATCGAGATCGAGGTCGACACGCTTGCGCAGTTGCGCGAGGTACTCGACACCGGCTTGGCCGACGTGGTGCTGCTCGACAACATGGACGTCGCAACACTGACCGAGGCTGTGAAGTTGGCAAACGGCCGCGTGGTGCTGGAGGCGTCCGGTGGCGTCACGCTAGCTTCGATTGCGAAGATCGCGGCAACCGGCGTGGATTACGTCTCGTCCGGCGCGCTGACGCATTCGGCGCCGAACTTTGACGTCGCGCTGGATATCGACGCGTGAGGGGGCCGCAGCGATGGACCACTTCTCCCTCTCCCCGCCCTTCGCGGGGAGAGGCGTAGGCGGCCTACGGCCGCCGTCCTCCCTTAAATATTAGAAGAACGCCGATGCGAAGCATCGGCTATGGGTGAGGGGCTCTCACCGCGAATTCAGCTCGTGGATAGTCCCCCTCACCCGGATTGCTCCGCAATCCGACCTCTGCCCGCAAGCGGGGCGAGGTGAGCGAGGGCTCTCGCGCGGGTCAACTCGAAAGCGAATTCAGTGCTAGCGCCGCACGGAATTCGGGTTCAATTCGGCTTCGCTCTTGGCCTCCTCGGCAAGCTGCGCTGAGATCGCCGCGGTCTGCTGCGGCGTTCCCCAGCTCGGCGCCTCGCTGCCATCGCCCCACGCCCTCGGCCGATAGAAGGTGTGCACGCCGAATTTGTACATCCGCTTCATTTCGCTGACCCAGGACGGGTGCACATAATAGGCGTGGTAGTGGGTCGACTTGTCGACTTCCGGCAACCAGAGCTGGCCGTCGAGCATCGCCTTGGCGATTTTCTGGGCGCGCTCCCACATGTCGGGTTCGCGAATGACATCGGGATTATTGTCGCAGGCGAAGGTGAACTGGCAGGCAAGGTGCCGATGCTTGTTCTGGTAGACCACGCCGCACACCGTGTTCGGATAGAAACCGGAGAACGCGCGGTTCATCACGACCTGCGCGACCGCGATCTGGCCGCGCACCGCTTCGCCGCGGGCCTCGAAATAGATCGCCTCGGCAAGGCATTTTTCGGACTTGGCCCGCGACTTCTCGTCGGCAAGGCCGAGCCGCTCGGCCGGAGTCTTGGCGCGCTGATTGTCGGCATTGACCTCGCCCTTCGGCGCGACGCTCTCGCCGCTTTCGGCGGCCTTGGCCACCTCCTCCGGAGGCGGCGGCAGCGACGCCATCACCTTCATGTCCGGATCGGGCAAAGCCGGCCGCACGATCAGCGGTTCCTCGCCGGGCCGCCAGCGTTCGATGCCTTCCACAGCTCCGCCGAGCGATGAGCTGCCGAAAAACAGGCTCGCGGTCTTGACGTTAAATCCATCGCGCGACGGCGCCGGCTCGATCGCCATCTCGGAAGGCTGAGGCGCTTCCTTCAGATCGTCAAGCGGCTGGGCCTCCAGCGACAGCGAGATGTCGTATTGCGGCAACCGTGGCGCGTTCAACGCGGCCTGAAGTTCCGGGTCGAGCGAGCCGCGACCGGGCGCCGCCGACGGGGCGCGCC
>JBATYU010000756.1:0-3299 GCA_049674245.1 Bradyrhizobium sp.
GCCTTGGCCTGACCAGGTGTTAACCAGAACTGTTGAAAAGCGCCTTTGCCGTTCGCCGAAAACCCGAGATTCGTCATGCGCTTGAGACGATCGATAGACGAAGGTCGAATAGGCGGGCAAAGGTTTCCGTTCGCGCCATGAGCGGGAGCGATTATGCTGGCGGGTACCGGGCGGTCGTCGATACCCTGATCCCAAGAACCGCCTGAGCTAGGTCGAGGAATACGCACATTCGGACTCTGGGTACGACTCCCGGTCTCCGGGAAAAGATGCGCCAGCCGTTCAGTGGATTTGACGCATGAACGAAAGCATCTCGTCGCCTTTCATCCGATACCCGATCGGGACGTCGCTGTTGATGGCGGGCATCCTGTTCGTCGGCGTAGTCGCCTTTCCGCTGCTCCCCGTAGCGCCACTGCCGCAGGTCGACTTTCCGACCATCCAGGTCTCGGCGACATTGCCGGGCGGCAGCCCCGAAACCATGGCGTCCTCTGTGGCGCAACCGCTGGAGCGCCAGCTCGCGCAAATCCCAGGCGTCGCGCAGATGACGTCGACCAGCTCGCTGGGCTCGACCGCGGTCACGATCCAGTTCGATCTCAACCGCAGCATCGACGGCGCCGCCAACGATATCCAGGCCGCCATCAATGCCGCGAGCGGGCAATTGCCCAAGAACCTGCCGTCGCCGCCGACCTACCGCAAGGTCAATCCGGCGGACTCGCCGGTGATGCTGCTGTCGGCGACGTCAGACACGGTGCCCCTGATCCAGGTGAGCGATGCGGTCGACGCCCAGCTCGCCCAGCAGATCAGCCAGATTTCAGGCGTGGCTCAGGTGTTCATCGGCGGCCAGCAGAAGCCATCGATCCGGGTTCAGATCGATCCGGCCAAGCTCGTGGCCAAAGGGCTATCGCTCGAGGACGTCCGCAACCAGATCGCGATCACCACGGTCGACAGCCCGAAGGGCAACATCGACGGTGAAAAGCGGGCGTATACGATCTACGCCAACGACCAGCTCTTGGACGCCAAGGACTGGAACGACGTCGTCATCGCCTATCGCAACGGCGGGCCGTTGCGGATTCGCGACGTCGGCCGGGCGGTCGCGGGACCCGAAGACATGAAGCAGGCCGCCTGGGCCGACGGCAAACGCGGCGTGTTCCTGGTCGTTTTCAAGCAGCCCGGCGCCAATGTCATCGACACCGTCGACCGGATCAAGGCACAGTTGCCGCGGCTGATCGCGGCTATTCCGCCGGCGATCAAGATCAAGATCATCAGCGATCGCACACTCACCATCCGCGCCGCAGTCGAAGATGTGCAAATCACTCTCCTGATCACCATCGTTCTGGTGATCATGGTGATCTTCGTCTTCCTGCGCAGCGTCTGGGCAACGATCATACCGAGCGTCACGGTTCCGCTGGCCCTGCTCGGCGCCTGCGCGCTGATGTGGGTGTTCGGCTATACGCTGGATAACCTTTCGCTGATGGCGCTGACGATCGCCGTCGGATTCGTCGTCGACGACGCCATCGTGATGCTGGAGAACATTACGCGCTATGTCGAGCAAGGCGAGAGGCCGCTCGCCGCCGCCTTCCGGGGCGCCAGCGAGATCGGATTCACCATCGTATCGATCAGCGTTTCGCTGGTCGCGGTGCTGATCCCGCTGCTCTTGATGGGCGGCGTGATCGGCCGGCTGTTCCGCGAATTCGCGGTGACGCTGGCGATGGCGATCTTCGTCTCGCTGGTGGTGTCGCTGACGCTGACCCCGATGATGGCGTCGCGCTTCCTGCGCGCGCGCAGCGAAACCAGGCACGGCAAGTTCTATCAGTGGAGCGAGCGCGCCTTCGAGCGAATGCTGCATGCCTATGAACGCGGCCTCGACCTGGCGCTGCGCTGGAGCCTGACGACGCTGTGCATCTTCTTCGCCACGGTGGCGTTGTCGGTCTACCTGTTTGTGATTATCCCCAAGGGCTTCTTTCCGCAGCAGGACAACGGCTTCCTGACGGCGGTGTCGGAGACGGCGCAGGATATTTCCTTTGCCGACATGAAGCGGCATCAGGAGCAACTGAGCGCCATCGTGCAGGCCGATCCCGCCGTCGACAGCATCGCCATGTTCATCGGCGGCGGCGGCACCGCGCTCAACTCCGGCCGCATGTACGTCACGTTGAAGCCGCACGACGAGCGGAAAGCCAACGCCGAGCAGATCATCGCCCGGCTGCGGCCGAAACTCGAAAAGGTCGAGGGCGCCCGGCTCTACATGCAGGCTTCGCAGGATGTGCGCCTCGGCGGCCGCGCCACGCGCACGCAGTTCGAGTTCACGCTTCAGGATGCGAACCTTGCGGAACTGAACGAGTGGGCGCCGAAGATCCTGGCGAAGATGCAGACGCTGCCGGAACTACGCGATGTCGCCACCGACCAGCAGACCACGGGCACGACCCTGACGCTGACGATCGATCGCGATACCGCCTCGCGCTACGGCATCCAGCCGCAATTGATCGACGATACGCTCTATGACGCGTTCGGCCAGCGCCAGGTCACGCAATATTTCACCCAGCTCAACAGCTATCACGTGATCCTGGAAATCCTGCCCGAGCTGCAAGGCAAGCTCGATACGCTCGACAAGCTCTACATCCGATCGCCCACCACGGGCGATCAGGTGCCGCTGTCGGTGTTCTGCAAGTGGACCACGATCCCGGTGCGCCCGCTGTCGATCGCCCACCAGGGCCAGTTCCCGGCGATCACCATCAGCTTCAACCTTGGTCAGGGCGTGGCGCTCGGCCAGGCCACCGATGCGGTCCAGAAGGCGGTCTACGACCTCGGCACGCCCGCAACACTGAGCTCAAGTTTTCAGGGTACCGCGCAAGCGTTCCAGCAATCGCTCAGCACCGTGCCGCTCCTGATCCTGGCGGCGCTGGTCGTGGTGTATCTGATCCTCGGCGTCCTCTATGAGAGCTACATCCATCCGCTGACCATTCTCTCGACATTGCCGTCGGCCGGCGTCGGCGCGCTCGCGATCCTGATGGCGTTTGGATTCGACTTCAGCCTGATCGCGCTGATCGGCATCATCCTGTTGATCGGCATCGTCAAGAAGAACGGCATCATGATGGTCGATTTTGCGATCGCGGCCGAGCGCGAGGAGCATTTGTCGCCGGAGCAGTCGATCCGCAAAGCCGCCATCCTGCGCTTCCGCCCCATCATGATGACGACCATGGCGGCCATGCTCGGCGGCGTGCCGCTGATGCTCGGCACCGGCACCGGATCCGAAATCCGCCAGCCGCTGGGTTATGCGATGGTCGGCGGCCTGATCGTCAGTCAGG
>JBATYU010000757.1:0-7994 GCA_049674245.1 Bradyrhizobium sp.
CGCCAGCGCCGCGCGAAAAATCGCCGCGCGCGGGCTGCCGATCAGAGTAGCGCGCGGCGCTATCGTGTCCGGTTACATGCCGATCAAGAGCGAGATCGATCCTCTTCCCTTGTTGCGCAAGCTTGCCGCGAAGGGTGCCAGGCTCGCGCTGCCGGCGGTGATGGCGCGCGGCAAGTCGCTGGCGTTTCGCGCCTGGTCGCCCGACGACCGGCTCTTGATGGGGCCGCTCGGCATCCTCGAGCCGTCGCCTGCCGCCACCGAAATCGTTCCCGACATCATGCTGGTTCCGCTGGCGGCGTTCGACTGTCAGGGGCACCGGATCGGCTACGGCGCCGGACATTACGATTTTACGCTGGCGCATCTGCGCAGAGTGAAGGCCATCACCGCCATCGGCCTTGCCTTTGCCGCGCAGGAAATCGAGGCGGTGCCGGCCTTGTCCCACGACGAGCGGCTTGATTATGTGCTAACGGAAACCAAAGTGTTCGATTTCCGGAGCTGAACTTGCGCATTCTTTTCGTGGGCGACGTTGTCGGCAGGGCAGGGCGCACCGCCGTCGCCGAGCATCTGCCCGGCATGATCCGCGACTTCCGGCTCGATCTCGTCGTCGTCAATGGCGAGAATTCGGCCGGCGGTTTCGGCATCACGGAAGCGATCTATCAGGAACTGCTCGATGCCGGCGCCGACGCCATCACGCTCGGCAATCACGCCTGGGATCAGCGCGAGGCGCTGGTGTTCATCGAGCGCGCGCCAAAACTGGTGCGGCCGGCGAATTTTCCGCTTGGGACGCCCGGCCGCGGCGCGGCGCTGATCGAGGCCAGGAACGGCAAGCGCGCGCTGGTCATCAACGCCATCGGCCGCGTTTTCATGACGCCGTTCGATGATCCCTTTGCCGTCATCAACCGCGAGCTCGAAGCCTGCCCGCTTCATGCCGCGACCGATGCCATCGTGGTCGACTTCCATTGCGAGGCGTCGAGCGAGAAGCAAGGCATCGGATTTTTCTGCGACGGCCGCGCCTCTCTCGTCGTCGGCACCCACACCCATGTGCCGACCGCCGATCATCAGATTCTTGCCGGCGGCACCGCCTACATGACCGACGCCGGCATGACCGGCGATTATGATTCGATCATCGGCATGCAGAAAGAAGAGCCGATGCGGCGCTTTGTGACCGGCATTCCCTCAGGGCGTTTCGAAGCGGCGCTGGGCGTGGCGACCTTGAGCGGGGTCGCGGTCGAGACCGACGATGCGACCGGGCTCGCGCTTAAAATCGCGCCGGTGCGGATCGGCGGCCGGCTCGAGCCGGCGCTGCCGGGATTTTGGCTGGGGTAGCGGGTGGACTCAACTGATCATGATCCGATTGGATTGAATCGGATCAGGATCTCATCTCTTTGTTTGCTCATGATCGCCGCGCAAGCGCTTGCGTTTGTTAGCTAAGGGAAAGCCGATTCCAACCATCGGGTCGCAGCCCGAGGGTATGCTTTTCCGGATCATGCTCCGGGGTGGGGGTCGCGAGTTCGAATCGCTCTGAGCGCCGGTGGCTGTTTGAAATTCAAATCGGAAAAACTTGCGCCAAAGAGGCGCGTCAGCTTTGGGTCGCCACGATCATCTCGGCGCGGCGGCGCATGCCGATCGTGCGCATGGTGACGAACCCGATCAGGAACAGGGCGACCTTGCTGAGAACGCCGTAGATCGACATGAACGCCGCCCAGGTGACCACGCTGAAGTTGAGGGCCACGATCAGGTTCAAGCTTGCGGAAAAGAACATCAGGCCGGCCCAGATGAAGCCGAAGATAAAGGCGATGTCCGGCACGACTTCGATGGCGACGGCCGGCAAATAGCGGTTCATCCATCCGGGCTTCAGCATCACGATGCCGACGACCGTGTAGATCACGGTCGGTTTGAGCATCACGAAGCGCGGGTCGTCGGTGATCAGCGTGGCGGCGCCCGCGCCCAACACCAAGAAACGGCTCATCCACTGCATGGTGTCGATCGGCTTCCTGCGTGCCAACTGCCAGCCGATCTGGATGACACCCAGCGCCATGCCGAGGACGACCGCAAGGGGGACATTCTTTGTCGCGAGATAAACGACAAGGAAAAAGAATGTCGACGCCAGGTCGAGCAGTAGCAGCTTCCCGGATTCGAACAGGTATTTCATGGAATGCTCAGGCCGCGTCGGCGGCCCGTCCGCCTGGAGTTGCGCGACCAGATAGCCTCCGCTCTTCGTAACACAGGCTTGCCGGACCAGCCAGTATGGCTGATTGCTGATTGGGCCGCCTGATGGTTACTGCGACGTCTGCTTGCGCAATTCCGCGACGTCCTGCGCTGTCAGCTTCGACCCCTTGGCGCCGAACCGCGCCGTGACATAATTGGCGACTGCTGCGATCTCGTCGTCGGAATAGGCGTTGCCGAAGGCGGGCATCGAGAGTGCGCCGTCCGGCGTGCTCCGCCTGGTGCCGGAAATTACGATCTGCGCCACATTGGTCGCGGCAGGATCGTTCACGGCCCAGGCCCCGGTCAGCGTCGCCGTCGGCGAGACCGCGCTCTCGCCGGTCCAGCCGTGGCAACTGACGCAGGCGCCTTCGAACACCATTTTTCCGCGCGCATCCGCGGAGCCTCCGTCTTTGTGCGAGGCGGGCGCCGGCGGTGCCGGCGTCGCCGGCAGGTCGGTCGAAGCGACAGGCGGCACGCTGCGCAAGTAGGCGACAATGGCGCGGATATCTTCGCCCGCGAGCTGGCCAAAACTCTGGTCGACCGCTTCGCCCATCGGGCCGGACGCGGTGCCGTGACCGGTCGCATGTCCGGTCGAGAGATAGGCGATCAGGTCCTCATCACGCCAGCCGCCGAGGCCGGTCGCCTTGTCGCTCGTGATGTTGAAGGCGCGCCAGCCGGCCGTCACCGCGCCTGCGAATTTCTGGCGATTGTTGAGCGCAAACGCAAAATTTCGCGGCGTATGGCATTCGCCGCAATGGGCCAGCGCTTCTGAGAGATAAGCGCCGCGGTTCCATTCAGGGCTCTTCGACGTATCCGGCGTAAACCGCGTGTCCGGATTGAACAGCGCCGACCAGAACATCATGCCCCAGCGCTGGTTGAACGGAAACGCCAAGGTGTTGGTGGGAGCTTCAGCGTGCACCGGCGGCAGGCTGAACAGATAGGCCTTGATCGCCAGCGCGTCGGCATCGCTGATGTAAGTGTAGGATGTATACGGCATCGCCGGATAAAGCCGCGCGCCGTCGCGGCGGATGCCGCGGTGAACCGCGTTGAGGAAATCCTGATCGCTGTAATTGCCGATCCCGGTCTCCTTGTCCGGCGTGATGTTGGTCGTATAAAGCGTGCCGAACGGCAGCCTGATCGCAAGGCCGCCCGCGTATTCCTTGCCGCCGGCCGAGGTGTGGCAGACCATGCAATCCGCCGCCTTCGCCAGATATTCGCCGCGCTCGACGAGGCTCGCCTTGGCGAGCGAAGTGGGAACGCCGGTGGGATCGGCGGCTTTATAATCCGCCAGCGCTACCTTCGGCCCATCCGAAAAAGCAAGCGGACCGGGGCCGCGGATGACCCAGAGGCTTGCGACCACCGCGACCACCACAATTGCGACAACACTGAGCAGAATACGCTTCGGCGCGCTCATGCTTTCTTCCCCGCGATCAAGGCGCGATCGATCGGCAGCCGCCGCAAGGCGACGCCGGTTGCGGCATAGATGGCGTTGCGCAGCGCCGGCGGTCCGGCGTTGACGCCGGTCTCGCCGATGCCGCCGGGCGGCTCGCCGCTTTTGACGACATGGACCTCGATCTTCGGGGTCTGGTCGATGCGCAGCATCCGGTAGTCATGGAAGTTGGATTGCTGGACGCGACCCTTGTCGATGGTGATCTCGCCGTAGAGCGCAGCGGTCAGGCCGAAAATCAAGCCGCCTTCGAGCTGCGCCATGACGGTGTCGGGATTGACGGCGATCCCGGTATCGACCACCGATGTCACGCGGCGCAGATGCACCTCGCCCTGCTCATCAACCTCGGCTTCCACGATCGTGGCGATGAAGCTTGCGAACGAGGGCTGCAGGCACACGCCGCGGCCGACGCGCGCCGGCAGCTTCTCACCCCAACCTGCTTTCTCTGCCGCGAGATTAAGCACCGCCAGAAAGCGCGGCTTGCTGCCGAGCATCGAGCGGCGGAAGTCGACCGGGTCCTTGCCGGCCTTGCGCGCCAGCTCGTCCATCACACATTCGACCGCAAACACATTGTTGTTGGGGCCGACGCCGCGCCAGAAGCCGGTCGGCACCGCGGGTGGTTCGGCCTGCACATATTCGACATGGAAGTTCGGAATGTCGTAAGGCGCATCGACTGCCGCATCGATGGCGTCGATGTCGATGCCCTTCTGGAACGCCGGCGGCAGCCAGCGCGCCAGGATCGCCGAGCCCGCGACCTTGTATTTCCAGCCCACGATCTTGCCGTCGGACAAGGTCGCCGCAATGGTGTCGCGATAGACCGGGCGATAGACATCGTGCTGGATGTCTTCCTCGCGGGTCCATACGACTTTCACCGGCCCGTCGACCTGCTTTGCCACCCGAACGGCGGCAACCACCATGTCGGGCTCGAGCTTGCGGCCAAAGCCGCCGCCAAGCAGATGGTTGTTGACGATCACCTTGTCGACGGCAAGCCCTGCGGCCTTGGCCGCCTCCGACTGCACCCGGCTCACGATCTGCGTGCCGGTCCAAATCTCGCAGGAATCGCCCTTGAAATGAACCGTGGCGTTGATCGGCTCCATCGACGCATGCGCGAGAAACGGCAGTTCGAACGACGCCTCGAACTTGTCGCCGCTCGCAAGCCCCTTGGCGATATCGCCGACCGATTTCGCCACCGCGCCGTCCTTCTCGGAAGCCGCGCGCAAATGCTGCCAGATGTCCTTGGAGCTGATTTTGGCGTTCGGGCCTTCGTTCCAGTCGATCTTGAGCGCCTCGAGGCCTTTCTTGGCCGCCCACATGTGATCGCCGACCACGGCGACCATGTCGTCCAGCACCACGATCTTCTTAACGCCCGGAATCTTTTTTGCGGCGCTGTCGTCGACCTTGCCGACCTTGCCGCCGAACACCGGGCAAGCCGCAACCGTTGCGAATTTCATGTCCGGCAGCATCGCGTCGATACCATAGACGGCCTTGCCATTGACCTTGTCCGGCGTGTCGAGCCGCTTCAGCGGCTGGCCGATATAGACGAAATCCTTCGGGTCCTTGAGCGCGACGTCCTTGGGCGGCGTCTGGCCAACCGCGGCAACCGCCAGCGCGCCATAGGAGAGTTTCCGTCCGCTTGCGGTGTGCGTCACTTCGCCTTTCGAGGTCGTGCAGCTTGCCGGCTCGACCTGCCACTCTTGCGCGGCCGCCTGCACCAGCATGGCGCGGGCATTGGCGCCGGCGCTGCGCAGCGGCTTCCAGAACGCCCGGATCGAGTTGGAATTGCCGGTGACCTGGAGGCCGAACACCGGATTGCCGTAGAGCTTGTCGTTCGGCGGCGCGTGCTCGAGCGTAACCTGCGCCAGGTCGGCGTCGAGTTCTTCCGCCAAAATCATGGCAATGGAGGTGTAAACGCCTTGTCCCATCTCGACCTGCGGCATGACGAGCGTGGTGCGCCCGGTCTCATCGATGCGGATGAAGGCGTTGGGCGCAAACTTGCCGTCGGTCACGTCGGGCGGCTGCACCGGTTCGTTGACCGCGCGAACGGGAAGGTGGAATGCGAGCAGGAAGCCGCCCGCCAATCCACCGGTCAACAGCGTGCGGCGCGAAACCGTGGTTGACATCTTTTCAGTGATGATCATGGCGCACTCCTACGACTGGCGTCCGGAGGCGGCCTGCTTGATGGCCGCGCGAATTCGCACATAGGTGCCGCAGCGGCAGATATTTCCCGCCATCGCGGCATCGATGTCGGAATCGTCTGGGTTAGGTGTGGCCGCAAGCAGCGCCGCCGCCGACATGATCTGGCCCGATTGGCAATAGCCACACTGGACCACTTCGAGATCGAGCCAGGCCTTTTGCACCTTCGCGCCGGCGGGTGAGCTGCCGATGCCTTCGATCGTTGTCACCGCGCGATCGCGCACCGCGCTGACCGGGAGCACACAGGAACGCACCGGTTTGCCGTCGATGTGGACGGTACAGGCGCCGCATTGCGCGATGCCGCAGCCGAATTTCGTTCCGGTCAGCCCAAGGATGTCGCGCAGCACCCAGAGCAGCGGCATGTCGGGAGGAGCATCAAAGGATTTTGGTTCGCCGTTAATTGTCAGCGTGGTTGACATATGAGCCTCCAATTCAACGGCCGCGGGCAGCGGACACGTTGGCGACGTCAAGAAATTTTATCGCGCGGGATCTGTTAGGGAGCGAGGAGATTTGTCGCAACGCTGAACCACGCGGCCGCCGAAGGTGACGACTGCTCTCACGCAATCGTGCTGAATGATGGCTTCTTCCTCGGCTAGCCGATATGATGCCTGTCATCCAAGTCAAGCAACGATATTTCAGTCAACCCTCGCATGCGCTACCCGGCCAGACGGCCGGGCAATCATGCCGGGCTGGAGGCGATGATCGGCGTCAATATTGTTGTGATTTTGGCGGATCGGTAACTCAGGACTGCCGAAAGCCCATGCGGAACGCGCCCCAATGCCGGCCGCGAATATAGATCGGCGAGGAGAGGTCCTTCATCAGCACGAAATTGCCGCCGCCCATGTCGCGCCGGTAGGTCTGCAGCAGGAACGGTTTTGTGTTTGCCGCCACCTTCTTCACTGCCCGATCGTTGAACAGCCGCCGGTTGCGGCAGTTGGCGTTGTTCCAGACCGGATCGGTTCCCTGCGGCAGGCGATAGTTCGGATTGTGGGTCGGCAGATAGCCGCCCTTGGCCCAGGCGACACAAAACACGATGCGCGGATCGGACTTCTGGATCGGATCCTGGATCGGCGGCAGGATGCGGTCGGTGAACTCGACATAGTCGGTGAGGTACTGCTTGGGGTTGGTGCCTGGAATTTCGCGGTAGTTCTCGTCCATCAACTGATCGAGGCTGATCTCGCCGCGCGCGATGGCCGCTTCGAAGGCATCCGAAATCCGCTTCGCGGTGTCGATGACGGTGCGGATCAGCGGCGCATCGGATGTCGCCACCCCGCTGTCGGCGATCAGCGCGATCAGCGCCTCGGAGACGTCGAGCAGTTTCGCGACCCTCTCATCGGCGTTCTTCAGGTCGCTCGACGACAGATCGACGCCCTTGGCGAGATGGCCGAGCTCGTCGATCACCATGTCGCAATGGGCGAGATTGGAAGTGGCCGCCTTGGCCACGCCGTCGATCTCCTGGCCGACCGAGGTGAAGCCTTTCTGCACGCGGACGATAATGCCTTGAATCTGCTCGGCGCCCTCGCCGGCACTCTTGGCGCGCAGCGAGGCGTCGCTGCTCTCGCCGATCAGGCTGCCGACCTGGCCGTCAAGATCGCGGACGGTCTCACCGATCTGGTGGGTTGCTTGCCGGGTCGCTTCCGCAAGATTCTTCACCTCGCTGGCGACGACGGCAAAGCCCCTGCCCGCGGCGCCGGCTCGCGCCGCTTCGATGGTCGCATTCAGCGCGAGCAAATTGGTCTGCTTGGCGATCGCCTCGATCGATCCGGACACTTTTGCAACCTGCGCCAGCGCGCTGCCGACTGCGCCTAATCTCGTTTCGATACGGCCGACCGCTTCGATCAGTTCGGCGATATGCTTGACCGCGGTGTCGACCGCGGCGCGCGATTGGGTGATTTCGCCGACGGCGGCTGTGGTCGCCGTCTGCACCGCCTGCGAGGCGTTGGCGATATTGTGGTTGGCGGAGACCATCGTCTCGGCGGTCTTTTGCAGATGTCCGAACCGCTCCGATTGGGTGGAAACGCGGTTCGCTACTTCCTGCACATTGCCGGCGATATCGGCGAGCTCGACCCCGAGGCCGCCGATTTTATTGGCGAGTTGATCGACCAGCCGCTCGCTCGCCGAGGGCACGGCCGCAGCCGTCTCCAGG
>JBATYU010000758.1:0-9984 GCA_049674245.1 Bradyrhizobium sp.
GCACCGGTCAGCCGCTCTTGCAAGGGGTGCGCATTACCCCCGATATCATCAACAACACGCTGCTCATCTATGCGGATCAGGGAAACTACCGGATCATCGAAGCGACCCTGCAGCAGATCGACAAGCCTCAGCTGCAGGTGGCGATCGACGCAACGATCGCGGAAGTCACGCTCACCAACGAGCTGAGCTATGGCGTGCAGGCCTTTCTGCAGAGCAAGGGCTTCGGATTCCCCCCCGACAGGGGCTCCATCCTCAACACGCAGTCGTCAGTGCCGGGGGGCACCACCGCGGCCGTTACTGCCAATACGACCACGACGAACGGCGCCGCGGCGGTGGCCGGAACGGTGACCAACGCCTTCATCAACCGCGCCCTTCCCGGCTTCAATTTCCTGATCGGATCGAATGCCCAACCGGCCGCCATTCTCGACGCCCTGCACACGGTTACCAGCGTCAAGGTGCTGTCAAATCCATCGTTGGTCGTGATCAACAATCAGGTGGCGACGCTCCAGGTCGGCGACGTCGTGCCGGTGTCCACCGGCAGCGCAACCGTGCTCACCACCAGCAATACCGTCGTCAACACCATCGATTATCGCAACACCGGCATCATCCTGCGCGTATCGCCTCGCATCAACGTCAACGGCAATGTCAGGCTCGATGTTGAACAGGAAATCAGCAACGTCTCTCCGGCAACTGCTGCGAGCCTCACGCCGACGGTTTCCGAGCGCCGGGTGAAAAGTTCAATTTCGGTGGCCACTGGACAGACGGTCCTGCTCGCCGGATTGATCAGCGAGCAGCAAAACGGAACGCGCAACGGGATTCCGCTGCTCGATGAAATCCCGGGACTAGGCGATGCCTTCGGGCACCAGGACAAGAAGGGAACCCGCACCGAATTGATTATCTTCATCCGTCCCCAGATCATCCGCGACGGCACGGATGCTAGTCATGTCGCGGACGAACTGCGGTCGAAATTGCGTGGCAGCGTAGGAGCGAACACCGATGATCTGCGGATTCACACGACGCCCTGATCCAGTCGACAAGGGGGTGCGCGAATCGGACGCGAGGACGGTTCGGCCTATGATGTTGCGGGTCGTTGCTGCGAGTCTGGTCCTTTTCACATTTTGTTCCGCGCAGATGCGCCCCGCGCACGCCAGCGCAATGGCGCGCGCCACCGCAGCCTATGCGAGAGGCGACTATATCGCGGTGGTCAACGTGCTGACGCCGCTGGCGTTGCGAGGAGATGCCAACGCGCAGGCTTTTCTCGGCTTCATGTACGAAAACGGATTTGGCGCTCCCCAGGCATACGACGCCGCCGCCGACCTCTACGTCCAGGCAGCGATCAGGGGCAATCCGTTCGGCCAAGCCATGCTCGGCCTGATGTATGACAAGGGTCACGGCGTGCCGCAGGATTTCATATTGGCGTACAAGTGGTTGGACCTCGGGGCGGCGCACGCGCCGAAGCGCCAACGCGAGTATTATTTGCGTCTTCGCAACGCCGTGGCGATTAAAATGTCGCCTGCTCAGATTGCGGTGGGACAGCGGCTCGCCCTGCTCTGGGCGCCCGGGCAGCCATAAACGCTTGCAGATCAACAACACCCAAGACTAGCAAGACTAACCGTCAGCTGCAGCCTCGGCAGGTGAGGTCGCGCCGCGACCGCGTCGTTCGGCGCGACGTCACGACGATCGGTGTTCCGGGCATCCCACGTGCCCTTTGAGCACCGCGTTCGAACAATTCATGCGCGATGCCGTCCAAGCGTCATGTTGGTGTCAACCACCCGCAACAACCGGCGGGTTAGATGCCCGACGTCGGCGAAGCATGTCCAGATCGATTCACTCAATTTTCAATGGCGCCGACCTCAGGGAGATAGGACGATGAAGGCTGCTATTGGCGCATCGGCGCTTGGCATTGCAATGCTTGGCTGTGCGATCCAGTCTGCATCCGCGGGATGTCAGTTGAATTCCCCCGGCGGACAGATCAAACGGGTCGTCTACATTGTCTTCGACAACGTGCATCTGCGGCGCGACAATCCAAACGTTCCGTCTGACCTCGAGCAGATGCCGAACCTCCTGAATTTCCTGCAAGCAAGAGGCGTCATCAGCGGCAATCACTTCACCCCGCTGATCTCCCACACGGCCGACGACATTCTCACGGGGTTGACGGGGGTCTATGGCGATCGTCACGGCAGTCCGGTCTCGAACAGCTTCGGGATTTTCAAGCAGGACAATTCCTCGGCCGTTTTCCAGACGTCCTTCGTCTACTGGACGACCACCACGGCGCAGAGCCATCCTGAGGCCGGCGAAAACCTCCCCGTCCTTGTCAATGAGAACGGCAAGAACGCGCCGGCTCCGTGGCCCGTCTACACCCGCGCCGGCTGCGACGTTGGCGCCTTCTCCCTGAATGGGCTTGCAATCGAGAACAAGACGGACATTGCAAACATCTTTGGTCCGTCCGTCGCTGCTGCCGCAGCAACTCAAGATTACGAAGGCATTGCGATTCACTGCGCTCAGGGCAGCCCGCTATGCAGCAACTCCTTTGCGAAGCCAGATCTTCTCCCCGATGAGCCCGGCGGTTATAGCGGCTTCTCGGCTCTCTACGGCAACATCAACGTGCAGCCCGTAATCTCGCCGAGCGGTCCTGTGATCGACCTCGATGGCGTGGTGATCACCGATCCGTTCTCGAACAAGCCGGGCTTCCCCACCAACTTCGATCCTTCGGCAACCGCCTCGCTCGGCTATGCCGCAAAAATGCTCGAAGCCGGCGTTCAGGTTGTCTATACGTATATTGCCGATGCGCACGATCCGCAGCGTCTGAACATCCCGAATGCTCCTCCCACCCCGAACAGCGGCCATGCCTATGGCCCGGGCGAGGCCGGTTATGTTGCGGCGCTGAAGACTTACGATCAGGCCTTTGGCAAATTCTTCGCCCGCCTCAAGGCTGATGGCATCGACGAGACCAATACGCTGTTTGTCGTCGTGCCGGACGAGAACGACCATTTTGTCGGCGGCCCGCCGAGCCCGGCGAATTGCGACGGCGTAACCACGCCTTGCAGCTACAAGAATGTCGGCGAGATCGAAGTGTCGATCAACAAGGTCCTGCTCACGCAACGCATGAACAGCACGCCGTTCTCGGTTCACAGCGACGATGCTCCGAACATGTACATCAACACCAATCCGGGGGCGACCGACGCGCTCACGCGGACCATGGAGCATGACGTCGACGCGCTGACCGCCACCAACCCGATCACCGGTAACACCGACAAATTGTCGAAGCTGCTGGCTGACCGGGCCGAGATGAAGCTGCTGCACATGGTCACCTTCAGCCCGCAGCGTACGCCGACGTTTACGATCTTCGGCGACGACAACTACTTCTTCGAGACGGGTAACAACAACGGCTGCGCAACACCGACCGACCCCGTGTGCGAGGCTCCCGGCTTTGCCTGGAACCACGGCGACTTCCAGAAGCAGATCACGCAGACCTGGGTCGCCTTCGCCGGCCCCGGCGTCAAGACGCTCGGCCGGCACGACGACCAGTTCACCGATCACGCCGACGTTCGTCCGACGCTCATGGCCCTGCTCGGCCTGAAGGACGACTACGTTCATGAGGGTCGGGTGGTCGCCGAGTGGATGCAAAATCGTGCGCTGCCGGATGGCATCGAGGACGGCCGTGAGAACTTCATTGAGCTCGCCCGGATCTACAAGCAGCTGAACGCGCCGAAGGGTCAGCTCGGCCGCGCCAGCCTGGTCTGGTCCAACCGTTCGGTCACTGGTACCGACAAGACCTATGCCCGCTATCTGAAACAGATCGCCGACATCACCGAAGATCGCGACGAACTGGCGAGCCAGATCAAGACGGTGTTGAACAATGCCGAATTCCACGGCAAGCCGGTCAGCGAAGGCAGTGAAGAGGGCCTCGGTCATCGCGCGCAACGACTGATCGACCGGGTCAAGGACCTCGCCGATCATGATGACGAGGATCACGACGAGAGAGCCGAGAGATAAGTCTTCGAAGGTTGATCACGAAGGCGAGACCCGCCGGCCTAGCCGGCGGGTTTTGTGCTCTGCTCGGTGGCTCCTCAGTTCACCGCGTAAATATCATGCGCTCGGCGCCCAAATGCTGCTGCCAATCGTGGCGCTCGAGCTCGGGGTCGAGGTGCTCCTCCACGGGCCAGCCGATACAGAGATAGGCGATCAGCTTCCAGCTCTCTGGCACCTCGAGAAGACGGCACAGGCGTTCCGGCTCGAGGATCGAAACCCAACCAAGCCCAAGTCCCTCGGCACGAGCCGCAAGCCACAGGGTCTGGATGGCTGCGACGACTGAATATTGCAGGGTCTGGGGCATGGTCTGACGGCCGAGGCCGCTGCCCGCCTCTGTTGCCTCATCGGCGAAGACCGCAAGATGCACCGGAGCATCTTCCAGCCCCTCGAGCTTCAGTCTCGCATATTGCGCACGCTGTTCGCCGTCATAGCTTTCGAGCGCCTTTGCGTTCGCCCGCGCAAAACTGGACCTCACCGCCTCCCGGCATTCGCCGGATTCGACAAGCACGAACCTCCAGGGCTGGCAGTGCCCAACGGAGGGCGCGTGGCTGGCGAGTTCAAGCAGTGACCGAATCAAGGCCGGATCGATGGGATCGCGGCGAAAGCGGCGGACGTCGCGGCGCCAGAGCACGAGATCGCGAAACGCCTGGCGAAAGGCTGCATCAAACTCGCGAGAGGATGGATCGGGCGTTTTGCTCATGGCGCCACTTGGTCGATGACATGGAAAAACGTGCCCGTTGTCGAACCCTCGCGCGCACCCTGTTCAGGCACCTCGGCGCCAGTGGCATCCCGGCAATCGACCAGCGGATCGCCGCTCGCCGACACCGTGCGCGCATAGTGGAACTCGTGGCCGAGCACTTCGGTTCCCTCCGCCCCTAAGGAACACGCCGCGCGAAGCCGCGCGCGGCGATAGCCCAAATGCAGCCTGCCTTTGGCGAAGGAAGTTTCGAGCCCGAGCAGACCGGTCATTTCGTGCCTGTTCCCGTCGGAATCCTCAAGGCCGCGCCCCAACACCATATACCCACCACACTCGCCGTGGATCGGAATCGAGCGGCGAGCGAATTTCTGAAGACCCGTTCGGAAAGCGTGGGCTGACGCAAGCACGCCAGCATGGAGCTCTGGATAACCGCCCGGCAACCAGACGGCGTCGGCGGCGGCATCGGGAACCTCATCGGCCAGCGGCGAGAACGGAATGATTTCCGCGCCCGCGAGCCGCCACTGCCGAAGGAGATGAGGATAGAAGAAGGAAAATGCCCGGTCCTGCGCGAGCGCGATGCGCTGTCCAGGCGGCTGCAATTGTGATCGTGCGCGGCCAGATTGCTCGTCGCGGATCCCGAGCGCCGCCTGCGCTGGCCGCGCCGATTGCCTGATCGCCTCGAGGTCGACGGCAGCACCAATGACGTCCGCGAGCACATCCAGACGCTGATCGATCGCCGCTATCTCCCGGGCCTGGACGAGACCGAGATGCCGTTCGGGCAGCGCGAGACGATCCTCGCGCAAAATCGCACCGTAAACCTGCATCTTGATCCGATCGAACGCCGGCGCCACAAGCGCGAAATGCCGCTCGCTTGCCACGCGATTGAGTATCACGCCTGCGATATCGACGTCGTCCCGGTATCGAGCACAACCGAGTGCCACGGCGGCAGCCGTCTCGGTCTGGCCGGCGACGTCAAGCACGAGCACCACCGGCCACCCGAAAAGCGCAGCCAGATCGGCGGTCGCGCCGGACCCGGATTGTCCGCGTGCCGCGGCGCCGTCAAACAGCCCCATCACGCCTTCGGCAATGGAGATATCCGCGCCGGCCGACACGCCGTTCGCAAGGGCTGTTATCAGCCCCTCCCCCATCGCCCAGCTGTCGAGATTGAAACTCGGCCGGCCCGCCGCGATCTCGTGGAAGGCCGGATCGATGTAGTCCGGACCGCACTTGAAAGGCTGCACCGCAAGACCCCGACGCCGAAGCGCCCGCAACAACCCGAGCGTCACCGTTGTTTTCCCGGCCCCCGAACATGGCGCCGCGATGATAAGGCCTGGCGGGGCGAGGCTATCGATGGGCAGCTTCATGGGAAAATCGTGATAAGTCTTGGCGCGCCTGAATGGAACTGAATGTGAGCGACGCCGAAGATACGAATGAGAAGGGACCGGGTAGGCCGCTGAAGCGCGGTTGGACCACGGGTACCTGCGCGACGGCCGCAACGCGTGCCGCGTATGAGGCGCTGGTGACGGGCGAATGCCCTGATCCTGTCGAAGTGCAGCTTCCAAATCGCGCGCACGTCAGCTTCGCGGTTGCTGTTTTCGAATCCTTCGACGGCGGCGCGACGGCGGGAATCGTGAAGGACGCCGGCGACGATCCCGACGTCACGCATGGCGCGCTGGTCAAGGCAACCGTCCGAGCGGGCGCGCCGGGTTCCGGCGTCAGCTTTGTTGCGGGTGAAGGCGTGGGAACGATCACAAAACCCGGCCTCCCCGTCCCGCCCGGCGAGCCCGCCATCAATCCCGTGCCGCGCGAGATGATGCGAACGGCGGTTCGCGAAGTGGCGGAACGTTTCGGGGCCTCCGGCGACGTGATCGTCGAGCTCTCGATACCCGGCGGAGAAGCGCTCGCCGCCAAAACGCTCAACGCGCGTCTCGGCATCCTTGGCGGACTTTCGATCCTCGGAACGACCGGGGTAGTCATTCCCTATTCCTGTGCGGCATGGATCCATTCGATCCATCGTGGGATCGACGTGGCGCGCGCGAGCGGCCTCAAGCATATCGCGGGATCGACGGGATCGACTTCCGAGATGGCCGTTCAGAAGCTGCATGGTCTTTCCGAGACTGCGCTCATCGACATGGGCGACTTCGCGGGCGGCATGCTGAAATATGCCAAACGACACCCCGTCCCGCGCCTCACTATCGCCGGCGGCTTTGCCAAGATGACAAAGCTCGGACAAGGGCTGCTCGATCTTCATTCCAAATCGGGCAGCGTCGACCGTATCTGGCTTTCCGAACTTTTGCGGGAAGCGGAAGCGCCGGCCGAACTCATCGAACTCTGCCGCCACGCCAATACGGCGTCGCTGGTCCTGCAGGAGGCGGAAAAGCGCGGCATCCCGATCGGTCAATTCGTCGCCAAGACTGCGTGGAAGACGGCGGCGCAGGTGCTCGATGGATCGCAGATCGCCCTCGACGTCGCGGTGTTCGACCGCGACGGCCAGGTCGTCGGGCGCTGGGGCTAGGATTTCGATCATGCGCCGCTCCCGCGGAACCGCCGGCGATACGCACCGTCGTAAAGCGCGCTGTCGCGGAAATCACGCGCCTCCAGCACGTCGCCGACAATGATCAGCGCCGTACGTTCGATATTGGCGTTCTTGACCTCCGCTGCGATGGTGCCAAGCGTCGCCCAAATGATCTGCTCGTCCGGCCAGCTGGCGCGAAATACCACGGCTACCGGGCAGTCCTCGCCGTAGGCCGGGATCAGCTCCGCAACGGTTTTCTCGATCGCGTGAATGGAGAGATGTATCGCGAGCGTCGCGCGGGTCGCGGCGAAGGCGGAAAGCGTCTCGGTCGCGGGCATCGCCGAGGCGCGTCCGGGGGTTCGCGTCAGCACCACCGATTGCGCCACTTCGGGTAATGTCAATTCCCGGGCAAGCGCCGCTGCAGCTGCGGCGAAGGCGGGAACGCCCGGGGTGATCGTGTAGGGGATTTTCAGCGCGTCCAGGCGCCGCAACTGTTCGCCAAGTGCGCTCCAGATCGACAGGTCGCCGGAATGCAGGCGCGCGACGCTCTCGCCGCGATCGGTGGCCTGCGCCATCACCGCGATGATCTCATCGAGCGACATCGACGCTGAATCAATGATGCTTGCTCCGGGCGGGCAGTAGCCGAGCAGATCCTTCGGCACCAGAGACCCGGCATAGAGGCAGACCGGGCAACTGGCGATGAGGTCGCGCCCCCGCACGGTGATGAGGTCGGCCGCTCCAGGCCCTGCCCCGATAAAGTGAACCGTCATGGGCCCTCACTGACGGCGATGGCACAGGTTACTTTCTCCGTCGCTAGCCGCGCGCCGAGCAGCCGGGCATTGCGGCCCGCCGCGACCAGGGCTGAAGCCTCCGCGATCGCCGGAACGCCTTTGAGCGCCTGAACGCGCGACGAGCGCGTCATGACCTTGTCGGCGGCCCGATCCAGCTCGGCCATCGAACACCTGACAAGACGAACCGACAGCAAGCGGGCTGCGTCTGCGATCCCGCACTCGTCCGCTTTGGACGTTTCGGTCGCGACCGCATCAAGCTTTTCGCGCGCGATGCCAAAGGACGCGAGAGCTGTGAGGATCGAGCTCACAATGTCTTCCGACGAGGTCCCGCGCTTGCATCCGATGCCGGCGACGATCATGGCTTCGTCACCCGCCATTGCGTCACCGGCATCGCCGGGCGCCAGCCGAACATGGTGCCCACTCTGTCGGCCCTCGCGACCTGCAGGCGAACAAGGTCGCCGCCGAAGCGGTGGAAATAGTCGGCGAGCCGCGCTTCGGTCTCGAGTGAGACCGCGTTGGCAACGAGGCGGCCGCGAGGTTTTAGCGCAGCCCAGACCGCTTCGAACACCCCGTCGTCCATCATGCCGCCGCCGACAAACGCCGCATCCGGCCTGGCCAGCCCCTCCAGCGCCTCCGGTGCGCGGCCTTGCACGATCTTGAGTTCCGGCGCACCGAGTGCCGCGGCGTTGCGGGCGGCGCGATCCGCGCGATCGCTACGCGCCTCGATTCCGATCGCGCCCAAAGAGGGATGCCGCAGCAGCCACTCGATCGCGATCGAGCCGGCGCCCAGCCCGACATCCCAGAGCAGTTCGCCGTGGCGCGGTGCCAGCGACGAAAGCGTCACGGCGCGAATCTCTCGTTTTGTCAGTTGGCCGTCATGCTCAAACAACGTGTCGTCGAGGCCCGGCGCGAGGGCGATGATGGCCGCCTCCGGTTCCGCAATCACCTCGACGGCGATCGTATTGAGCGAAACAATTTCCTTGATGTCGAAATTCGATGCCATGGCGTGGCGCACCCGCTCGCGCGGTCCACCCATCGCCTCGAGCACGGTGATACGCGATTGTCCCATGCGGTGCGTTGTGAGAAGTTCGGCGAGTTTTGCAGGCGTCTCGCTGTCCCAGGACAGCGCCAATATGCGCGCGCCGGGTTGCAAGTGTCGAACAACGCCTTGCAGCGCACGGCCATGCAGCGTGACCAGCGCGACATCCTGCAGCGACCAGCCCATTCTGGCCGAGGCAAGGCTGAAAGCAGATGGTTGCGGCAGGCAAACGAATTCTTCCGCCGGGACAAACGCCGCGAGCTGCTTGCCGACGCCAAAATGAAAGGGGTCGCCGCTCGCCAGCACCACGACCGAACGCCCCCGACGTCGTTTGATCTCAGAGAACGCGTCGCTCATGGGACTGGGCCAGGCGAGAGGCCGGCCACAAACAAGATCGCCGGCGAGTTCCAGATGCCGCGCGCCGCCGACGACCAGCTCCGCCGATGTGATCAGCCGCCGGGCAACGGGGGAAAGCCCCTCCACGCCATCCTCGCCGATGCCGACGATAGACAGCCACCGCTTCCCCGTGCAGGCTGCGGGCTCAGTACTCATGGAGATGGTCTCGATGCGCGTTCTCGTCCTCGGAGGTACCGCGGAGGCCTCGGAGCTGACGCGCCTGCTGGCGGCGGACTGTCGCTTCGAGACAACTGTTTCGCTGGCCGGGCGCACCGCGAATCCCAAGGCGCAGCCCGTTCGAACACGGATCGGCGGCTTCGGCGGCGCGGACGGCTTGGTTGACTGGCTGACGCTGGATGCAACGCAAGCGGTCGTTGACGCCACGCACCCCTACGCCGACCAAATCTCGTCCAACGCGGTGGCCGCCTGCGCACGGCTTGCGATCCCGCTTGCCTCGATCATACGCCCTGCCTGGCAGCCCCAGCCCGGCGACACCTGGCTTACCGTCGCGAAC